>JALVEA010000092.1 GCA_027008665.1 Thiotrichaceae bacterium
ATTTGATCATGTTGATAAGCACTCTTAAACAGAGTTGAAAGAGTCATTATCAGCATAATGATCAAGCCAGTTTTCCTGGTGACCATAGAGACATTGAACCACCTGATTCCATCTCGAACTCAGAAGTGAAAAGTGTCATCGCCGATGATAGTGTGGGAGTTCCCATGTGAAAGTAGGTCATCACCAGGTTTAAATCTAAAACCCTGATAGCATTTGTTATCAGGGTTTTTTTATGGGAATAAAAAATTTTAAAATTTAAAATATTGTGCTTTTTTATAGTCTTATAGTTCACGCAAGATTCTAAAACCAAGGTTTGTATCCATTTCATCATCTAGTCTTTTTTTACGTGCTGCACTACGAGCTAATATTGCTGCATCAAACCAAGAGCCACCTTTTGTTACATACCAAGGGCTGTTAGAAACACGATTTTCACTGCCATCACGATTTGCATTGAGGTGGGAGTTTTTCCATCGAGTACTTGTATATTCCCAAACATTGCCATGTACTTCATAGAGTCCCCAGCTATTTGCGGGTTTACTACCAACGGGGATAGCTTTTGGCATGGGGAAACAACGTGGTATAAACCATTTTTTCTTTTGTCGTGCTTCTTCATAGGGGGCGGTTGAGTCAAAGTGAACTTCTTTACAACTAATGGTTTCACCAAAATGAAAAGCAGTATTGGTTCCAGCTCTTGCGGCATATTCCCACTCTACTTCTGTTGGTAAGCGGTAGCTTTGACCTGTTTGATCACTGAGCCAGTGTAAATAAAGTTTCATATCAGAAAGGCGAATATTGATGACAGGTTCTTTATTTTTTGCCCACAGTAATTCAGGTCGTTGATACCACTCGGTATCTTGTTGGAATTTTTTAAAATCATCCGCTGTAACAGTATAGCGACCTATTGCAAAAGGCTTGCGTATTTGAATGTAATGTTGTGGATATTCCTCTCTATAATGTCCAAATTCATCTTTATTTGATCCCATTTCAAATAATCCTGTCGGAATAATTGCAACTTCAGGAGCGCTTCCACCTCTTTTCATAGGATCAGAAAAATATTTAGGTAGCTTTAATTTTAAACTCATTTCAGTTTGTAACTGAATGATCTCTTTTGTGGATAGATCGCTTAGATGATGTGTTTGAGATTCAAGGAGGATGGATTCATTCATAATGGCTTTTTTATCTATCGATTAGTATTTGCTTATTTTCAGTATAAGAGGAAAATTTTTACTGTCAATCAGGTTTTTCATGCCTGATTAACTCATTGATAGAAAGTAATATTCCACCTGTTATTAAGGAGTAGTTGGACAAAAAAAGACCGTTGGTCAGCGAAATGACAAGTAGAATAAAAAAAAGGGCATGATGTATATATACTAATCATTAGTTCTTTCATAGCAATATAAAAATAAAGATTTGGTCTTAGGAAGGAGGCAAGATAGTTATGAAGTCTTTTCAGTCTGGCTTTAATTTAATAGAGTCAATGGTGGCAACGTTGGTCATTTCAGTTGGGTTATTAGGGGTTGCGAGTCTGCAAATGATTGCAATCAAAGGAAGCAGTCATGCTTTACAACAAGCTCAAGCGAGTGATTTGATGAAAGCATTATTAGAACGGATGCGTTCTAATTCTGATGGTGTTTATGCTGATCATTATAATATTGCTGATAGTGCGAATTATAATTGTAATGTGCCACTAGTTAAAGATTGTGAAGATGGAATTACGATATGTAATGCTCAAGAATTAGCTAACAGTGATTTGTACTATACCATTTGTGGTTATGATGCTACTTATATGGGAGGGGTGCGAGGCTCTTTAACTAATGGATCGATTTCAATTTCTTGTTTAGGGGGTGTGGGCAGTTGTGTCAATGGGATTAATCTGAAAGTGAATTGGAATGAAAGAATACTAGGTCAAGAAGGGGAGGGAAAAAAAGTGTTACCCCGTGAAATTAGTTTAAATACGGTAATAGCTCCATGAATAAGAAGCTGAAAAAAAAGCGACAGCCACAAGGATTTTCATTGGTTGAACTTATGATTGCAATGACGATTGGACTTTTATTATCACTGGGTACAGCTACTCTTTATTTTAGTTCAAAACGTAGTTCGGTAGCGCAAAGTCAATATGCGGTTATAGAAGATAATGGGCGTTTGGCTTTGGAAGTTTTAACCAGAATTATTGAGCATACGGGATATGTAGCTAGCAATGGGAGTCCATTGGCAGGTAGTGATCGTTTTATAACTTCTGCTGTTACTGCGGCAAATTGTGGGGGACAAAATAATGTGTTGGCTCCTTCATTGTTTGCTACGACAAAAAATAATATTGCAGGTGATTCCATTGGTATTGTCTATCTTGGAGATGATAATTTAAATAGAGATTGTGGTGGAGCACAGTTACCGCCTGCCTGTCGTGTCGGTGGTGTAGGGACAATAGAAGCCTCTAAGATTTATAATTATTTTTCTGTCGGTGTTAATGCTGAGGGAGTGCCTGTTTTACAGTGTGCAGGTTCTAGAAGTGTGAATAGGATTGAGATTGCCGAGGGAATAGAGAATCTACAAGTGCTTTATGGTATTGATAAGGACAATGATAATCAGGTTGATCAATATGTAAATGCTGATCAAGTTAGTGCATGGAATCGTATTATTAGTGTTCAAGTGGCTATTTTAGTGCGTTCTTTGCGCGAGGTGAAATCTAATAAGGAATCTAAATCTTATACATTGTTAGATAATAGTCCTATTACAAAAAATGATAAATATCAAAGAGCTATATTTTCAACCATTGTACGTCTTAGAAATGTGCAGTTATGATATTGCTAGGATAATTTTATGAATAAAAAAAATAAACTTCAGTTTCATTTAAGAGTTAGACAGAAAAAACATTTTATAAAACCCAATATACAATATTGTTTTAAACAACAAGGTTCTGTCTTAATTTGGTCGGTTGTTATCTTGCTAATATTAACTTTAGTGGGACTTAGTGCGGTTAAAACAGCGATTATTGGTACACAAATAACAGGCAACTCTTTGTTTTCAATGTTGGTTTTCCAAGGCGCAGAATCCGCACTTGGAAAGAGTGCAAATATTCATTATGTAAAAATGGCGGTTGATAATATACCTAATAGAGTCATAGATGTACCTAGTGTTGATTTGCCTGCTGAAAATGCCTCAAAAGGACAATTAAAATCAGGGGTGAATGTCGCTTGGAAAGGCTATCAAAAATGCCCTTTAACTTCGATTGCAATTTCTACAACTGTTGCTCCTAAAGCAGGTGGGGTTGCTTGTCAATATTATGATATTCAAGCAAAAACAAGGCTCAATGGAACAGGTGCAAGAGCATCACATGTACTTGGGGTGGTTAAATATGGACCTGCACAACATGCAACTTTAAATTAATAAAGAGTGATTTGGAAAATATTAAAAATGAAAAAAACTAAAAATAACATCGTATCTAAGGTAAAAAAGAAAGGTTTTTCCTTATTGGAATTAATGATTGCAGTGGCGATTTTGGGAATTATTAGTTCTATTGCCTATCCTTCTTATATAAAACAAGTGCGAAAAAGCAAACGTACCGCTGCAAAAGTGGAACTGATGCGTATTGCCCAACTACAAGAGAGTTTTTATGTGCAAAATTTAAGTTATGCAAAAAAACTGAATGGAGCAAGTTCTACAGGCGGATTAGGTTTTCCAGCTGCAACAGTAACCACAGAAGGAGGAGATTATATTATTTTTTTAACCTCAACAACATCAAATGGTAATCCATGTTCTGGAACAGCTACAACGCCTTGTGTTGCTTATACGTTAATTGCTATTCGAAATAGTAGTAGTCCACAAATCTATGATACTGCATGTGTTGCTTTTAGACTTACAAATACAGGAGCTAAAGATGCGGTTAGCATGACATATCAAAGTTACGGAAATGCTAGTGTACGGAAGGAGTGTTGGTAAGGTGGATTCTTTGAATAATCTGATTAATTATTGATAATATTAAGTGCTTTATTATGCTTAGAGAATAACTATCTAAAGCCTTTTAATAAAAATACTGTATACTTCCTATCTTCTAAAACAATCAAATACCCCTCTGCCAATGCTTTTATTTATTACTGCTGTTATCTTAGGTTTTATTATATTAATTTGGAGTGCTGACCAATTTGTTGATGGTGCGGCTAGTCTTGCTCAACATTGGGGGGTGTCACCCCTGATTATCGGTATGTTGATCGTGGGACTAGGAACATCTGCGCCTGAAATGCTGGTTGCAGCATCTGCAGCGCTTCAAGGGAATCCTGAACTGGGGATTGGCAATGCGATTGGTTCGAATATTACCAATATTACGCTGGTGTTGGGAGTAACA
>JALVEA010000093.1 GCA_027008665.1 Thiotrichaceae bacterium
AGGAATGCGCTTAATCCCAATACTTTAGAAAGCCTAATTTTATTCAGCACTTCTTTTAAAAGGTTTGAAAACCAGTCTTTTTGTAAGAATAGCTTGTTTCATGTCTACCTTCATTAACCCTCAGACCAATAGTGAAGAAGAACAGAAAAAAACTGAAAACAGTTCCTGAGGTTGAGCTTTTCTTTCCACCAAACCCTGTTCATACCACCTAAAAATCTCATAATAAATCCTCGTTTGGATGTGAGGAAAAATATTATTTTTCAAATCGACATTGTTTTGGTACAACATCTCGCGTCCAATCTGATGCTTTAACGGCTTTTTTTGCGATAGTAAAGGCAGTCCCATTGTGCTTGCCTTTTCGATTAAGGAAATTAATATCACAACTTTGCGTCGCAGTGGGATCTCGCACCACCTCATATTGATAACGATACCCTGCAACCACAAATTGCTTATGACGATAAGCTAAAATAATCGTTTCACTGCTAAGGCTCGCTGATTCTCGGTGTTCAGATTGAATTATTAAAGAACCTTTATTATTTGTTTTAAGAGATACTTTTTGACCGACTATTTGCATAAAATCAGTAAGACTTTTAGAAAGTACCTGTTTCATTTCCCCTTTCTCTTCCTCTAGCTTGGAATCTCCAAAATAAAGATATAAATAATCATCCGAGACTAAGATCGCCTTATCCAACTGCCCATCGCCATTAAAATCTGCCTCTAACACATCAGAGACCCTATCCACTTTAAGATACTCCTCTTTATTAGCGCTATAAATATTAGGTAACTCTCTATCTTCTAAGCATCTTTTAAGCAAAAGTGATTTACTTTTTTTATATATTTCTAAAATCCTGCGATTTTTCTTATTTGTTTTTACATTAAGACAAACACAAGAAAAGCCATAATTACCATTAATTCTAACAAATTCATTATCATTGCTTTCAGGCATATTATCCCAAGATTGATCAGAAAGAGGAGAAGACATTCCTTGCTCAGAAAGCCCCCATTCGCCCTCCTTATCAATAAAATAAAAATTAGCAGGGGTTGGGTTAAGCAACCAACCACAGCGATACTCCTTCGCTATTAAAGGTGCTGTCATAAATGTGCTTAAAAATACAAAGATAATTTTTTTATACATGATATATATCATTTCCTTAGAAAATAGAGAGAACTTAAAAAGGATAGAATAATAATGATATTTAGCAAGTTTATGATAATAGGCTGTGCAAGGATATTTGATATTAGAGAGAATTATTTATCTGAAATCTGAAAAACGATAGACGAGTTTGTAAAACCCGTCTAGTTAGATAAGATTAAATACTATTTACACAAAACATCAGCACGAGTGCTTTCTACAATTTCTCCTGCCTCTACAATCAGCTCCTCAGGTACGTTCATATCACGCATCGCTTTCACTAAGTTTTCAACAGTCGCGTCAAAATGCTCATCGTTTAAGCCTTTGTGATCCACTAAATGTTGATGTGCTGAACGCATATCCTTACCTGCATAACCATTATCAGCCCCTAGAGCAAAAGCAATAAATTCTGCTTGATGTCGGCGTTGTTTTTCCATATTGATATTAGTGAAAAAATGGCTGACACGATCATCGTCTAACATGTACTCGTAAAAACGATCTACAGTTGCTTCAACCGCTGCTTTACCGCCAATTTTTTTAAAGATAGTACGCATATTAACCCCTTAATTGTTTAGCCCATAAGAAAATTAACAATATAATATACAGCTTGCCTTAAGGTAATTGATAAATGTCATTTTTTTAACTATAAAAAATGTTAATAACAATCATTCTCGTGCGGAGAAGCAAATAACTAACTCTATTTACTAATAAAGCCCTAGACCTTGAGAGTTATCTCTATAAAATAGAGCAAATGATACTTTTTCTTCGCTTATCTCTTTTTATTTTTCTTCTTATTGCACCTGAAACTGTGCTGGCTCACAGTCCTATCAAGGGGATTGGTGCTTTTTTCAATGGTATATTGCATCCACTATTAGTACCTGCTCAGGTACTCGCTATATTTTCCTTAGGTCTATGGTATGGGCAGAATCAACCTACTGAAAATAAGAGGTCGGTTATTTTTTATTTAATCGCCCTTATTTTTGGCTTAGTTGCTACACGATTTTTACCCGCTGATAATGATGTCTCCATTATTTTATTACTAGGAGCAACAATTATCGGCTTGCTGATTATCAGTAATTATAGATTAGCTAAATCTGCTTATCGTATTGTAGGTCTATTATTTGGTTTTATTCTTGGTCTGGATTCTGTTCAAGATGGACTCAACCTTAAAGCAACATTGCTTGCATTATTTGGTAGCGGCGTGGGTATTTACTTTTTATTATTATACTTTATGGCATTATCTGAGAGTTTTAGTGAAAAAACATGGCAAAATATCGCGGTACGTGTACTTGCATCGTGGATAAGTGCAAGTGCGTTAATGGTGTTAGCGCTTAACTTTGCAGGTAAAGGCTAATGTTATTTTTAAAAAACTCTTTTCTAATTATTTTCCTGTTCCTCCTGCCTCTAACAAGCTATGCCGACCTTGTAAAACCTGCTTTAATTGAAATTACCGTTACTAAACAAGGTGATGTTGATATTGAAATTCGAGCCAGTATTGAAGCGTTGCTAACAGGTATTAACGGCCGCTATAAAAATACCAAGGATGCCCCCAATGCGGATGAATATGATCTATTAAGACGCATGAATAGCGAGCAATTACTGTCAAAATTCAAGGCATTTGAAACGACTTTTTTAAATAAAGTGAAATTAATTGATAATACCAATCAAAAAATTTCCCTGCGTATAAAGCAGGTTGAAATTCCTTTACGCGGTTATGTCAAAGTACCACGAATTAGTGTGATAAAACTTGTTGGCAAAGTGGATTTATCGGCTAAGTCTTTACAATGGTATTACCCTTTATCTTTTGGTGATCATGCGGTTAGATTACGACAGGTTGATACGCTAAAGAAAAAATTCCACTGGTCTGAATGGCAGTGGTTGCGTACCGATAAACTCAGCTCCCCTCTATCACTGACAGAGATCGTTAGGCATAAACCGCTTTATGAAACCATTGGAAATTATATTGAACTAGGCTATAAACATATATTACCCAAAGGGACAGATCATATATTATTTATCCTTGGGCTATTTCTCTTCTCCAGTGCCTTACGCCCTTTGCTATGGCAAATCACCATGTTTACCATTGCGCATACAATTACATTAGGTTTAGCAATGAACGGTCTTTTTGATTTACCAGAAAGAATCGTGCAACCCTTAATTGCCCTCTCCATTGTCTATGTCGGGGTAGAAAATGTATTTAATAAAAGCTTACAAAAAAGCCGCCTAATCTTAGTTTTTGCCTTTGGTTTATTACACGGCTTAGGCTTTGCCAATATGTTAGCTGACTTTGGAATGCCCGATAACGCCTTTGTAACAGCACTGATTAGTTTTAATATCGGTGTAGAATTCGGGCAACTAAGCATATTATTAATGGCATTTTTATTCATTGGATTATGGTTTGGAAAAAGAGACTGGTATAAAGCCTTAGTCATTAACCCAGCCTCCCTTATTATTGCAGCCATTGCATTTTACTGGTTTATAGATCGACTAGATTTAGGACTTATTTAAGCCAAACGTGTGGACGGGTTTGCAAAATCCGTCCAGCTAAGCTAGCTGAAGAATATATAACGATAAAGTAAACTTCCCCCCAGTTACCCCCCCCATCGGACTAGCTTTTTCGTAAAACACACCGTTCTATAATATAGCAAATATCAGCCTCGCCTAATGGCATCAGCATCGGAAAAGCTAAAACTTTCACTCCTCTTGGAACGTGGAAACTAGGGAAATTCAGGCAAAAACCAAACCGTAGGATCAGTGGAGTCTGCTTAACCGATTATTCTATAGCACGGTCTTGGTCGGTTACGCAAAGCCTCACCGACCCTACGCCACTTGTAATCATTTATTTTGTTGCTTGAATTCTTTGCTTAATTTTTCGCCTCATTATTTTCTGCAACAAAAATTCTAATATGACCGCAAAAAGAGCAAAGCTGATAAGAATGCTAATAACATGGTCTAATGCTTTAGATGTATAAATAAGATGGAGATTGAGCCAATAGCAACAATTTGGGATAAGTCAAACCATAGCAATGAAATAATAATCAAAATCCCCGTAATAAGTACTCCTTCTTTGCTATGAGCGATTGGCCTCCCAAATTCTGCAGGAAGCTCACCATCTTTAGCTAGTTGATAGTTGATAGTTGATAGCTAATATTAGTAATAACTCTAAATCCTTCATACGCCAAAAAAGTAATAGAAAGACTAAAGAATATGTTATTTGTAGGCGGATAGTCGCTTGGAGACAAAAGTTCGGGATTGAGTGTTATGATCCCCGTAATTGACAAGCCTGCTAGAACAATAAATTTAATTCCAACTGTAATTTTTTCCCAAATGGCAACATCCTGTGCTCCTTTAAGGTTAATGAAAACAAATAAAATAATGATACCCATTGAAAAAATGTGTTTCCAGAACAATTGATTAATATCTAATGGTAAAAAAGTGATTGCATAATTACCAAATGCTTTAGCAATCAAACTCAGAACAACAACTGCGGATAAATATAGTATAATACCCATACTACCCGTAAAAATGCCTGATCCAAATGCTTGAGATAAATGCTCAACAATCCCCCCAGAAGACGGATAGCGCGCCCCTAACCGTCCCAAAGAATAACCACAATTACACCACTAATGATAAATGAAATATAAACAGCATTCCCAGAAATTGCGCTCACTTCGCCAAGTAATGCAAAAATACCAGCCCCTACCATAGCACCAATACCCATTGAAACTGCTGACCAAAATCCTATTGGATTTTTTGATACATGCATAAATTATTCTTTTAATTTGTTTATTATTTTTTTACTACTCTTTAAAAACTCATGCAAACAGTGTTTATTTGATTATCAGTCGTTCCTGAACTCAAGTTAAGTAAAGAGTGCAGATAAGTTAATAGCGTGGTAATTTTAATCATGAGCAGTTGTTTGTTATTTATATGCTTTGTTAAAACTGCATATTGTAACAACTGCTTTTTTTACTCTAATTCTTCATGAATTTTAGCGAAGGTATTGATGCATTTAAAGATGCTTTTCTAACCTAGGAACTTCCTTAGTCAACCAATCTATAGAGGCAAACGAATGAGCGCACACATAATCTCCCCAGTGATTCCTGAATACCCTGTTCCTGTGACAGCACAAATTGAATCATTAAATCCGCATTATAATGCAGAAAAAAAGCAACAAATTATTGAACAAATCAAGCAATTATTAAAAGAACAGGATGCGGTATTAGTTGCACATTATTATGTAGATGAAGATCTACAGCGTTTAGCAGAGCAAACGGGCGGTTATATTTCGGATTCTCTGGACATGGCAAAATTTGGTAATGCACATTCTGCCAAAACATTGATTGTTGCAGGGGTACGTTTTATGGGGGAAACGGCTAAAATTCTTACCCCTGAAAAACGGGTTCTGATGCCAACACTAGAGGCGGATTGTTCTTTAGATTTAAGTTGCCCTATTGAAGAATTCGCTCCTTTTTGTGATCAATATCCTGATCATACCGTGGTGGTGTATGCAAATACCAGTGCAGAGGTTAAAGCTCGTGCTGATTATGTGGTGACCTCTGGAATTGCTGTTGATCTTGTGAGATGGCTTGGCGAACAAGGAAAAAAAGTACTCTGGGCCCCTGATAAACATTTAGGGCATTATATTGAAAAAGTGACAGGGGTTGAAATGGTCCGTTGGCAAGGAAGTTGTATTGTACATGATGAATTTAAAAATCGTTCATTAGGTGAGCTTGCCGAAAAATACCCCGATGCGGGGATTTTAGTGCATCCTGAATCCCCTGAAAATATTATTGCAATGGCCGATTCCGTGGGTTCAACAACGCAAATTATCAATGCAGCAAAAACAATGCCGAATAAACAATTTATTGTGGCAACGGATAAGGCTATTTTCTATAAAATGAAACAAGCCGCGCCTGATAAAGAATTTATTGCCGCCCCCACGCATGGCGAAGGTGCGACTTGTAGTAGTTGCGCTCACTGTCCTTGGATGGCAATGAATGGATTACATAATTTATTGCAAGTATTAAAAACAGGAAATAATGAGATTTTTGTTGATGAAGCGGTACGTGTAAAGGCGTTGCAATCCACACAAAGGATGCTGGATTTTGCTAAAAGACTTTAAAATTAAAGAGTTTAAAACTCTGAACGAATATGTCGTGAGAGTAATGCTTTAACCGCTATTTTAGGATCAAGGTTTTGATGCACAATACGATGTACTTCTGAACAAATTGGCATTTCAATATTCGCTCTTTGCGCTAATAGTTCAATACAACTAGATGATTTAGCACCTTCTACTGCTTGTCCTATTTGCTTGAGAGCCTCTTTTGTCGTTTGTCCTTTCCCAAGGGCTAAACCTAAGCGGCGATTGCGTGATTGATTATCCGTGCAAGTTAATACGAGGTCGCCCAGCCCTGCTAAACCCATGATGGTTTCAGGTTTTGCCCCCATGCTTTCACCTAGGCGAATGATTTCTGCTAAACCACGGGTGATAATGGCAGTCCTAGCATTAGCACCAAAACCAAGCCCGTCGGAAATACCAGCAGCAATGGCAAGTACATTTTTAACCGCACCTCCTAGCTCCACACCTAAAATATCATTACTGGTATAAACACGAAAATTATCACTTTGAAAGGCTGTTGCAGTACGATGACTTAACTCAGGCGTTGTTGTTGCTATCGTCATTGCGGTTGGTAACCCTTGTGCAACTTCCAAAGCAAAGGTTGGTCCTGAAACTAAGCCATAGGGAATGGCTTTATCCTGTATTTCCTCATTGAAAACCTCATGTAATAACTTACCTGTACCGACTTCAAGCCCTTTAGTTGCCCAAACGATATTGTGTTGAGCGCTCAATTGTGGCTTAAGTTGTTTTAATAAGTGGCGAAAACCATGACTTGGGACGACAATGAGTTGGTTGTTTGAATGTCGAATGCAATCTTCAATTTTATCAGTACATTGGAGATTATCAGGAAATGGAATACCTGCTAAGAAGTGGATGTTTTCTCGTACGGTTTGATACTCTGCGATATAGTTTGGATTAAAATCCCAAAGAAGAACATTGATATTATTTCGAGCGAGTTGTAGTGCCAGTGCAGTTCCCCAAGAACCTGCACCGTAGACAGAAATACTTTGAGTACCTTTATTAGACATTAGCTAAGAACTGTATCTTGCCCTGCATCCTTATCTTTTGTTTGTTCATTTTTTGCTATTTCACGTTGAGCTTCTTCCTCTTGCAAACGTTGTGCATAAAGAGCGTCAAAATTAATAGGAGACAGATGCATTTCTGGGAAACTACCTTTTGATATTAAGCTAGCAATGGCTTCACGAGCATAAGGATAGAGATTACTAGGGCAATAACTCGCTAATAAGTGATTGAGTTGATTAACATCATACCCTATGATTTGAAACACCCCAGCCTGTGCAACTTCAACTAAAAAGGCGGTTTTATCATCACTTTTAACTGTTACCGTGATAAGGAGGACTACTTCGTAATGATTATCAGAAATAGGTGTTACTTCCGTATTCAATTGTAGATTAGTATCAGGATTCCATTCTTCAGTAAATATAGTAGGGCTATTAGGTGACTCAAATGAGGCATCTTTTAGGTAAATACGTTCGATAATAAATTGCTGTTCTACTGGAGCGGATTGTTCTTCTGCCATTTTATATTTTTTCCTTTAATAGTGTGTCTAATGTACCGTCATAATTGAGTTGAGCCATATCATCATATCCTCCAATAGATTTTCCATTAATGAAAATTTGTGGTACTGACGTTTGCCCACTTTTTTGTTCCATTTCTTTTCTTAAGCTTTTATCATTACCGATGAGGATTTCTTTAAAGATTATTTTTTTACTTTTTAATAGTTTACGAGCTCGCATACAATAGGGACAAAATCGTGTGGAGTACATAATAACTTCTGCTTGCATTATCATTATTTCGCTATTTTTATTTTCTATTCAAAGGTAAGTTTTCAGAAGTCCAAGCCATAATACCGCCTGTTAGGTTATAAACTTCATTGAAACCATTTTTAGTAAGTGTATTACAAACATGACCTGAGCGATTACCACTCCCGCAGTAAACTAGAAAAGGGTTGTTTTTATTTTTTTCTAAAGCGCTCAGGTGCTTAGATATATCCGTTAGAGGAATAATTTTAGCGCCCTTAATAACACCGTTTCGTACCTCACTCTCTCCTCGAACATCAATAACTGTGACATTGTCTCGATTTAAGACCTGTACTGCTTGATTGGCATTGACCTGTTTGTATTTACGTGTCAAGCGAGAATATTCGCTCCAAATAATCAGACCAAGGACAGCAACAAAGCCGAGCATGAGCAAAAGATGTGCTTGCACAAATTCAATATATTCTTGCATGAATAAAGTTAACCAAAATTAAAAATAAGGCGTAAGATACCGCTCTATAAGTCTTAGGTAAAGGCAAATTTTAAATCCTTACATCAAATTTATTGAATTACTTGGTGTTTTTTTGGAGTAGCTTTAACGTACACTACAGAATATTTCTTGCATCATGCTAATTAGCTTCAATATGCGCGAATCTCCAACACGATAAAAGACACGATTCGCTTCTTTTCTAGAAGCTAGAATACCTTTGTCTCGTAAAATCGCCAAATGTTGTGAGATATTACTTTGTGATGTGCCGACATACTCAACAATATCTTGTACACTGACCTCATTTTCCCCTAACACACAGAGAATCTTTAAGCGCAATGGATGCGATATAGCTTTTAATGAGCGAGATGCAATTTCTACATCCTCATCACGGGCAAGTAGATCAACAGTAAATCCACAGCCTAGTCCTGAATTAATATATTTTATATGTTTCATCTGAGAGGGTTCATTTGCTGGTTACATGGGGTGTATTAGGATTACTGAATATGATAATGTAGTTTGCTATAAAAGTCACTGAAAACATAATGATACTCATGTTACTAAAATTATTTAAAAAAAAATTCATTTTACCGATTATTAGCATGCTAATAATCTCTTTTGTTAGCTTTCCTGCTGTTGCAGATAGTCAACAGCAAAAAATTAAAAAGAAAATTGAAAAAGCCTCTTCAAGTTTGCATTCCGCACAAAGTGAATCCAGAAAACTAAGCAAACAAGTTATTGCTTTAGAAAAAAAATTAAGTAATCTTTCAAAAGCACAATATCGCACTGAAAAGAAGATGAAGAAACTTGGTAAAAACTTAGAGAAAGCAAATCATGAAAAGTTGCAACTTTTAGAGAGTGTAACACAACAAAAAGAAGCATTAGCACAACAAATACAAGCTCTTTATACCGCAGGTGAACAATCTCATTTGCGTTTGCTGTTAAAACAAAATGATCCTTCTGATATAGGGCGGACAATAAAATATTTTGAATACCTCAACCGTAGTCGTTTGAAAAAAATTAAAAAAATTCGCGCTAGTTTAAAAAAAATTAAAATAATGGAGCAGAAAATTGAAAAAGATCGTATTAAGCTTAAAGCATTAACGATTGAATTATCTTCACAGAAAAAGAATTTAAAAAACACCCTTAAATTGCGTGAAAAATCATTGAAAAAAGCTAAAAAACAAGTGGTAACAAAGGCAGAAAAGTTAAAAAAATTAAAAAAACAAGAGGCTCGTTTGCAGAATATGATTTCTAACTTAATCGCCAAAGAAAAAAAAGAAAGTAGAGCCAAAAAAAATAAGCTGACACAAAAAAAGAATGCTAGTCGATCTCAAAAAGAACAACAAGCGACAACAACAAAACCTAAAAGTAGCAAAGGAAAGATTGTAAAACAATCAAAATTTATTTCTAGCCGGCCTTTTTCTTTTTTGAGAGGGCGGCTTTCATGGCCTGTTCAAGGACGTTTAATACACCGTTACGGCTCACGCAGAAATGCAAAACAACGTTGGAAAGGGGTGGTGATTGAAGCCCCTGGAGGACGTAAGGTACGTGCGGTTGCGCGTGGAAAAATAGAGTTTGCAGGGCGACTTAATGGCTATGGTTATTTGATTATTATTCGTCATGACAAAAACTATCGTAGTCTCTATGCCTATAATCGAGCGATTTATAAAAAAACAGGGCAAACTGTGAATGCAGGTGAGGTCATCGCTGCGGTTGGAAACTCAGGAGGGCAGGAGAAAAATGCCTTATATTTTGAGATAAGACGAGGCACACGTTTACAAAATCCATCTCGCTGGTGTCATTAAATTACATTGGGTTATGGTTTCCTGAGTGCATTTTTATGTTAGACACGATAAACTCAGTTTTTGATAGCACTCTCGGTTTGGGGCTATGTAACAATAATATAGTGAGCTAGGTTGAGAATGGCATCTCAAAACAAGTCTTCGCTAATATAAAGATTAATATTGGAGATATAATGCAACTGAAAATTAACAAAACACTAACGACAGGTGTCATTTTAGGTACAGTCATCGGTGTTGCCACATCAGTGAGTTTGAATGCTTTTGCTTTCAAAGGTGTCAGTCCCACCATTCCTTTAGCACAAATCAAAAAGTTTTCAGAAGTCTATTCACGTATTAAACGTTCCTATGTGGAAGAAGTGGATGATAAAAAATTAATTTCTGGTGCCATCAGTGGCATGCTTTCTAGTTTAGATCCACATTCCGCTTATCTGGATGCTGATGCGTTTGAAGAACTGCGTGTGGGTACTTCAGGCGAGTTTGGCGGTTTAGGCATTGAAGTCGGAATGGAAAATGGCTTTGTTAAAGTTATCTCCCCCATTGATGATACGCCCGCTTACAATGCGGGTTTAAAAGCGGGTGATTTAATTATTCGTCTTGATGATAAACCCGTTAAAGGCTTAACATTAAGTGATGCAGTTAAGCTTATGCGAGGCAAAGTTGGTGCACCGATTGAATTAATGGTGGTGCGTGAAGGCAAAGATAAACCTTTCAAAGTAAAGATTATTCGTGCCATTATTAAAATAAAAAGTGTCAAACACCGCATGTTAGAACCTGGTTTTGGTTATGTGCGTATCTCTAGCTTCCAGTCAAAAACAACCCGTGGTGTTATTAATGCACTTGCAAAACTTAAAAAAGAAAATAAAGGCAAGTTAAAAGGCATTATTCTTGATTTAAGAAATAATCCAGGAGGCGTTTTAAATGGAGCGGTCGGTGTATCGGATGTGTTCTTAGACAATAGTGGCAAAATTGTTTATACCGAAGGGCGAGTCGCAGATGCATTAATGCGTTATGACGCGCATTCAGGAGATAAGCTAGAAGGTGCGCCAATGGTTGTCTTAGTGAACCAAGGTTCTGCCTCTGCCTCAGAAATTGTTTCAGGTGCATTACAAGATCATAAACGTGCTTTAATTGTCGGTCAAAAAACCTTTGGTAAAGGCTCAGTACAAACCGTATTGCCTTTAGATGCTAAAACAGCAGTCAAATTAACCACAGCACGTTATTTTACCCCTTCAGGTAATTCAATTCAGGCAAAAGGAATTATTCCTGATATTGTGATTAAATCATTACATCTTAAAAATAATAAGCAAGATGATGATGCGTTTATTCCTTTATCAGAAGCTGATTTAACAGGACATCTATCGAATCCAAAATCTAATAATGATCCTAAAAAGCCTGATAGCAAAACAGAGGCTATTAAAGAATCAGTCAATAAAGCTAAAAAGAATAAAAAAACAAAAGGAGATTTAGTAACGAAAGACTATCCACTCTATGAAGCTTTGAATGTTTTAAAAAGTATGAGTTTAGTTCAAAGTAGAAAATAATCTTTTATTACTTGAACCTTTCTAAGGTTATATGATTAGAAAAAATTAATCCAAGGAGCATATCAGAAATATTAATCAGTACTTCCTTATGTTCTTTGGTTTTCTTATTTGTTACTTGGAACCTCCTAAATTGATCGCTTAGTATTCTTTAACACTTATACGCATGACACTGCAAAAGTTCCTTCACGCACTTAATCCCGTTGAATTATTGCGACGTGATTTCTTTATTTATATTCTTATCGGTCTTATATGCGGTGGTATAGCTGTTATATTCCATCTTTCTATTCGCTTCGTTTTTGAAACTCTGCAAGAATACAAAAATCAACAAACCCAATGGGTAATGTTGACACTAATGATCACCCTTCCCGCCTTAGGTGGATTATTTATTGGATTTATTATTCAATATGTAGAGCCACAAGCAGGTGGTGGTGGCATTCCGCAAACAAAAGTAGCTTATTGGAATAATAAGAGTATTTTAACTTTAAAAGAGGCTTTTTGGCGTTTTATTCTTACCGTTATTTCTTTAGGTAGCGGAGGAAGTTTAGGACGAGAAGGGCCGACAGTACACCTTTGTGCTTCTATCGCCTCAGAAATAGGGCAATGGTTAAAACTGCGTAGAGAAGCCTTTCACTCTATGATTCCCATTGGCATGGCAGCAGGATTGGCAGCGGCTTTTAATACTCCTTTAGCAGCCATTACTTTTGTTATAGAAGAAATTTTATTGCATAACTACAAGGCTAAAGCTATCGGTGGCATTATTTTTGCAGCTGTAACGGCTGCGGCAGTCGAACGGCTTGTGCTAGGTTCAAACCCTGTTTATCTAGTTGGATTGCCACCATTTGAAATCGATTGGTGGATGCTTATTTGCCTGCCGATTGGTCTGTTAGGTGGTATTTTTTCCCATGTTTTTGTTTCAGGCTTATTAAGTACACGTCATCTATTTCAAAATTGGAAACAATGTCCAAACTGGGGGAAACCTGCTATTGGTGGCTTAGCAATGGGAATTACAGGCACTATGATCTTTTTGACCACAGGACATGAAGGCATCTTTGGTTTAGGATACAACGACTTCAATGATACTCTCAGTGGCAAAATTTTTGGTGTCACTTTATTGGTCTTATTTGTAGGAAAAATCATAGCCACCATTTTAAGTTACTCCTCAGGAGGCAGTGGCGGAATTATTGCGCCATCGCTTTATATGGGCATGATGCTAGGTGGTTCTCTTGGCTCTTTATTGGTTCATTTTTTTGAGCTTTCCACTAATATTCTTGGAGGTGCGGCACTACTTGGTATGGGTGCTTTTTTTGCAGGTACTATTCGTGTTCCCTTTACCTCAGTTCTACTAGTCTATGAAATGACTGGGAACTACTCTCTCATACTGCCATTAATGTTTGGGAATATGTTAGCCTATAATATTGCAGAGCGTCTGCGTCCGATACCATTGCATGAAGCTTTACTGCTACAAAATGGGATTCATTTAAACTATCAATCCTCACAATCCAAACGCTAGTAGAAAATATTAAAAAAGACTATCGACAACCTCCTTAAATCAGGTAAAATGGCGCGCTTTCACAGATTACCCAAGTCTGAATAACTTGGCCGGAGTGGTGGAATTGGTAGACACGCGGGATTCAAAATCCCGTTTTGGCAACAAAGTGTGGGTTCAAGTCCCACCTCCGGCACCATCCTAAATGATAGCGTAGTGAGAGCTTATTTAAATCAATACTTCAGACACAATTATGCAGCAATAGCACCATAATCAATAAGCCTCTGATACTCAGGGTGTAATTTAATTGATGTTGGCTGGAAATCTAACAGCGAAATAATTCTATCTATCAGATATTGATTGAATTTTCTGATTTTCAAACGCTGTATAGAAATCACATGATCATCTCTTTTTTCCGCTCCTTTTCGGCCTTGAAGTTTCAGAAGATTTAATGCCGTCATGCTGGCATTAAAATGAAATGTAAGGGCTTCTTTCTTGGGTGACTGACAATCACCCAGTCCCGTGTATTGTCGTGCATCACGAAATAAAAACTCTATCTGAAAACGAGAACGGTAGTAGCGAACAATCTCAGTGGCTTCTAGCTCGGTATCGGTACTAAACAGGATCGCTTTACGTTTCCCTTTATGAGAGCTGGGTGTCTGAATCAAGCACTTGCTGTTCAAAGCGTTCCTGATGCTCATCAAATATCACTTTCCCGTCATATTGTTTACGTCGCCCTAATGGCTTTTGCTCGCCCGTATATAACCACCTTAAATGCTGGAGATAAACATCCATACGTGTTTGATCATCCTCAAGTTGATCAGGCGTTTGTTGGGAGGAGAGGTGATAGGCTGTATTGTAATTGACATCAATGATAGCAAGTTCTGAGAACTCTAAGCCTCTCTCTGCTCGTCCTGTTTTTCCATTATGAAACCAAGCCAGACCATAGCTTTTCTGACTACTTTTTTCAGTAAAGTGACAGTCCATTGCCGCAATCAGATGGGCTTTTTTAGGGAGTTCTTTGGTTAAAATATTGAGATTAAACTGTGTAAAATCAAAGGACTTTCTGTACTGTCTTGAATAGGTTTTTTCACAATAATCACTGTAGCGGCTAAGATTACGAAACGCGGC
>JALVEA010000094.1 GCA_027008665.1 Thiotrichaceae bacterium
CATTGATTAGTATGCTCAGTGGTTTTATCGGTATTATTATTGCTTATTTCTTATTTAAAAATAGTGGTATTAGCGTCTTAGTAGGACTGATAAGCTATTTAATAGCATCGTTATTATTTGTAGGGACATAAAAAACATGAAAACAGGTCTTGATCGTTTAATTGAAGAAAAGGCATTACGCATACCACTAAAAAATAAACGCATTGCACTTCTAGCACACCCCGCTTCGGTAACAAAGGATCTTGTGCATTCATTAGATGCCCTAGCAAGGCTAGATGATATTAATCTCAGTGCTGCCTTTGGCCCTCAACATGGCTTACGTGGTGATAAGCAAGATAATATGATGGAATCCTCTGATTATATTGATCCGCGTCATCAGATTCCTGTCTTTAGCCTTTATGGTGAAAAGCGTCGCCCAAGCAATGCAATGATGGCGAGTTTTGATGTATTACTAATTGATTTACAAGATTTAGGTTGTCGTATTTATACCTTTATTACCACCCTTCGCTATATGCTAGAAGCAGCAGCCGCGCATGGCAAATCAGTTTGGATCTTAGATCGTCCTAACCCTGTCGGTCGTCCCATTGAAGGCTTATTATTACAACAAGGCTGGGAAAGTTTTGTTGGCGCAGGAGCAATGCCCATGCGTCACGGTTTGACTATGGGAGAAATGGCAAATTGGTTTATAGCAACATTAAAACTAGATTTGGATTGTAGAATTATTACCATGAAAGATTGGCATCCCGATTCTGCATCAGGATACGGTTGGCCTCTTGGTGAACGTACATGGATTAATCCTAGTCCCAATGCACCGAATCTATGGATGGCACGTTGTTATGCAGGAACAGTAATGTTAGAAGGCACAACACTCTCAGAAGGTCGTGGCACAACCCGTCCTTTAGAATTATTTGGTGCGCCCGATATTGATGCAGTCAAAGTGATTAAAGAAATGTACCGATTAGCACCGAAATGGTTACAAGGTTGTCATTTAGGTGAAATATGGTTTGAACCCACTTTTCATAAACATCAAGGCAAGCTTTGCTCAGGCGTGCAAATTTATGTAGAAGATAGCCATTACAATCATCAAACCTTTAAACCATGGCGTTTACAAGCCCTCGCCTTTAAAGCCATTCGCAACTTACAAACCGACTACCCACTATGGCGTGATTTCCCCTATGAATATGAATTTGGCAAATTAGCCATTGATGTCATTAACGGCTCAACCCTATTACGAAAATGGGTAGACGACACCAACAGCACCCCCAATGATTTAGAGCAATTAGCCACCAAAGATGAAGCCAAGTGGCAACAAGAAAGTAAAGATTGTCGGCTGTATTAACTAGTTGGACAGGGTTAGAACTAGTGTTCCGTCGCGCTAAGCTGTAAGAGTTGCCATAATGATGAAGCCTCGCAACCAAGAGAAGTAGCTTATTTTATAACGCCCTTGAACTGCTCAATATTTCCATTAAAGAGATTAAGATCAACATTTTTTTCTATGCCTTGTACACGTCCTCGGTTGGCATATTGCCATAGTATCCATTGACGTTGATCAGGCAATTTAGGCATACGGTAGATATTTCTAATCCACACCCTTGTTTTCATTAGTTTATTTAGTAGATATTGATTATAAAAATCTTCAGTGGAATAGATTATTGGGGCTTTCTCATAGTGTTGTTTAATGAGTTCGAGATAATCTGATATTTCGCTGATTATTGTCTCTTTGCTTTTCTTGGTCACACAGTTTCCTAGGTATTCAAGATCAACAACATGAGGAAGTGAGAGTGATACTTTCGGCACAGTGGAAATAAAGTTTTTAGCCTGTTCTATCCCTGTCTTACAGATTCGATAAAAATGGTAAGCACCTATTGGTATATTTCTCTTTCGTGCCGCCTTCCAGAATTCTGCAAATTTAGGGTCTTGCCAATCTCCGCCTTCCGTGGCTTTGATGTAAATAAATTGAAAATTCTGCTTTTTTAATAAATCCCAATCTATCTTCCCTTGGTGGTGAGAAATATCTAAACCATGAATCGGAAACTTATCTCTGGATGGGTAATTAAAACGTAAGAATCCATATTCGAAAGAGAGTATTAAGATGGTGATACTTACTAAAAAGAACAAAGACAAGGTAATAATTTTTTTCATTATTTATTTCAATTATTTCAAGAACAATACGAAAGAGTACACTCCAAGTTTATGTATAAATGATGCTCCTTGAAAGGCTGCTGATGTTATATCCTGATGGGAATGATTTATCCGAACCGTTTGGTCTTTTTTTATTAATAATATTTTTTAGCCCATGCGTAACCACAACCGTTGTGGCGAATGATTTCTAAATTTGCTAACAAAAAAAGATCTTCATGTTATTTTTCTACTATAGTTTCCTATCTTCTGCTTTCATTCTTACTATTACTCATTTTATCCAGAGGGAATCCCTATATGAATATTTTGCTATATAACGAACTCAATCCTAAAGCTATTAAAGGCTTTAGTAAATGGCGTAAACTCATTGAAGCGGATGATTTTAAATCTGCTGATGTAAAAAAGGTCGATGATAATCTTTATCGTGCACGTCTCAATCGTAATGATCGTTTACTGTTTTCCTTCTATCGCTATCAAGAACAGTCTTATTTGCTGGTGTTGGAGTACATCAAAAATCATAATTACAATGCTTCACGTTTTCTACAACGGGGGGTTAGTATTGATGAGAGTAAAATCCCTGCACTGCCCCAAGCACCTAGCGTGGAAGAGCAACCTGAACTCGTTTATGTCAATCCAGAGCATGGTACCTTTAATATACTGGATAAAGTCATTTCTTTTGATGATTCACAGCAAGATGTGTATGCCCTTCAACCTCCTATGATTGTTATTGGTTCAGCAGGTAGTGGTAAAACGGCTTTAACATTGGAAAAAATGAAAGAAGCGATTGGTGATGTGCTTTATGTTACTTTATCAGCGTATTTAGTCAAAAACTCGCGTGATCTTTATTTTGCCCAACATTATCAAAACGAAGATCAAAATGTTGATTTTTTCTCGTTTCAAGAATTTCTAGAAAGCATTCACGTCCCTGAAGGCAAACCAATTGATTTTCATCAATTTGAAGCATGGTTTTCACGCCAGCGTCAATACAAAATCAAAGATGCACATAAATTATTTGAAGAATTTAAAGGCGTATTAACAGGTCCTTCGGTTGAGTGTGCATGGTTGAGTCGTGAGGATTATCTTAACTTAGGCGTTAAGCAATCGATCTTTTTAGCCAATGAACGTGCGCTGGTGTACGATATTTTTGAGCGTTATTTACAGTTCTTGGATGAAAATAAACTCTATGATGACAATATTATTAGTCACCAGTATCTAAGTCGCTTAACCCCCCGTTATGATTTTGTGGTAGTTGATGAGGTGCAGGATTTAACTAATATTCAGTTATTTTTGATTTTACAATCCTTACATAACGCCAGTGATTTTTTACTCTGTGGCGACTCTAATCAGATTGTCCATCCGAACTTTTTCTCATGGAGTAAAGTGAAAAGCTTATTCCATGAACAAGGAAATTTGCAACATAGTGTCGATTTAATTCGTATTTTACATACCAACTATCGCAACTCGCCTGATGTGACCGAAATTGCCAATCGTATTTTGCTATTAAAAAATGCCCGCTTTGGTTCCATTGACAAAGAAAGTAATTATCTGGTCAAAAGCAATGGGCATGTTGATGGCAATGTGATTTATTTACAAGACAAAGACAGCATTCGTAACGAACTTGATGCGAAAACCCGTACTTCGACCCGTTTTGCGGTGATTGTGATGCATCCACAGCAAAAAGCACAAGCAAAACGCCATTTTAATACGCCATTGGTATTCTCGATTCAAGAAGCCAAAGGGTTGGAATATGAGAATATTATTCTCTATAACTTTATTACCGCTGAAGACAAACGCTTTCGTGAGATCAGTGCAGGTATTAAGCAAGAAGATTTACAAGGCGAACTAAAGTATGCCCGCGCCAAAGATAAAACTGATAAATCATTGGAAGTATATAAATTTTATATTAATGCTTTGTATGTTGCGCTTACTCGTGCAGTGAAAAATCTATATTGGATTGAAGCCGATAATAAACAACGTTTACTAAGTATATTGGGCTTAAATAATGCACTAGATCATCTGGATTTAGCCAATCAAAACTCCAGCTTAGATGAATGGCAACGTGAAGCGAATAAACTCGAATTGCAAGGCAAAAAAGAACAGGCTGATCGTATTCGTCGTGAAATTCTCAAGCAAGAAACACCGCCTTGGACAGTTTATGAAGGCGAAAACTTACAA
>JALVEA010000095.1 GCA_027008665.1 Thiotrichaceae bacterium
TGCAGAAAAATCAGGCGCGGTTAAGCACAAATTACCCATATCCCCTTTTGGATCAATAATAATCGCAGGAATATTATCAATCGCAGCTTCCTCAATCAGCCCAATACCTAGCCCCGTTTTACCACTACCCGTCATACCAATAATGGCAGCATGAGTGGTGAAATGTTTATTTTTTAATAGCGTCAACGCCTCGGTAGAATCAAGCGTCTTTTTATCAACATCCTGACCAATATAAAAAAGCCCTAATTTTTCATATATCTCTACCATATATAACTTCCTAAGTGTTTTTTAAACAATATCAGTAATAGTATCATATCTTGATTTTATAGTGAGAGAAGACCCAGTCTATAGTTTGTCAGATAAACAATTTCCTGATAATCAGGAGTGAAAGCTTCAGCTTTTCAGTCATCAAAAAAATTTCAAGTGAATGTCTATAGACACAATTCCATTATCTCGATCTAATCAGTTTGAATTGTTGAAAATTGCAGAGAATTTTGATTTTTTCAGCATTATTCTGCGTTTTCAGCGGCTTCATTCTATGTTTTTAGCCGCAGAATTCGCAGAATAGATATATTAAAGAATGCCCGTTAATTTACTGATTTTGTGCAGGGCATTCAATCACTTCAAAGCTATTACTTAAACAGTTACCTGTTGATGCATCTACTTCAAATGCCTCTTCAATACCTGATACTTTAATGGATAGATTACCCGTGACTAGCTGCACAACATTATCAGTGTATTCTGTCAAAGTTGTTCCATTATCTGCTTTAATATCAACACCTAGCGTATCGGTTGTTAGTCCATCACTTTCAAAATAATGGCGAATATTGGTTTGGCTTAAACTAAAATCAAGTAATTTACTAAGTGTGATTGTGCTTTTAGTCCCTGAAGAATCAATTAATGCATCGAGTGGTTTTAAATTAAGACTCATTGCCTCTAGCTTATCTACCTTTAATTTAACTCCCTCTGCTGAAAGACCGACAATTTTCAGTTGATCACCGTTATTAGTAACCGCCGCTTTGCCTGTGAGTGCAGATAATGCTAACTCCACTGGAAAGCTACTTCCTGATTCAGCTTTTTCTGTCATCAATACATTTAAGGCATTGAGGCTTACAACCGCTTCCATTGAATTGGTATCACTATTGGCAGCTAAAGAGAAGAGTTGACTGGTTGTTGCAAGCTCAACCTTTGTTTCTTCACCCGTGATATTACTAATTAACTTAACTGCTGTTGGAATGGAGATTTTAAAAGAGCCACTGTTTTCTGTTGGCGCGGTAAAAGCGACACGAACACTACCTTCCATAGTAGTTGGTATATCGATCTTATCCTCCTCCATTGAAATCTCATTAACACCTAATAATAAAGAGCGCATTCCTGGAAGCAATATTTCATAATAGCCAGATGTTTTATCAAAACCTGTTTTTGCAAAGATAGCATCATCGTATTTAAACAAGGTCGTTGCCGCTGTGACCTCCTTATTTTCCATTTTTGTTACGGTGACGACAAAGGTGATATGAGATAGAAGTGTTTGGCAATTAGCAATTTCTTCAGCAGTACTAGTTTCAGCGATGCCAGTACCCGCAGGGTCAGAACAGACCTGTGTTTCATTCGGATCAAAGCTATAAACATTTTTATTTTGATCAATATTAGAAAGGTCAATCATTCTGCTAAAGCTATCCAATGCATTTGTGGATATTTTAGAAGTAAAATCCCCTTGGTTGAGTATAATCAAGCCATTATTTTCTCTAGGCATTTGTTTCAAACGCGTTGGTGTTTGATTACTGGTACTACTTTTTTCAGCTATTTTACCAAATACTTTTGAATTAGCAGCAACCGAAGTCAATGCGCTTATATTAGAGCTAATGCCTTGTGTCAGTCCTGTTGTTATATTTTCACGTAATTTCATTTCCGTGAGATTGCTTGTATCCACCGTCGTTTCTGATGGAGTTTCATTATTATCTTTTGAACTAGAACCACAAGCTGAAAGCGCCATCACTCCCGCAAGCGCAATGATTGAGACGTATTTTTTTGATTGATTAAAAGGGAAAGTAAACATAATAGTTCTCTTTGAAATTATTAAAATGAGTTATTTCTAATAAAATTATTGCTTATCAGAAAATAGTGTTAATGATCATAACATATCAATTTGTAGCAATATGTTGGCGCTTTGTAACTATCTGCTAGAATGTTATGATACTTGAAAATAGCATCCACCAACGTAGATAATGAGTTTAACCCCATGAAATACTTTTTCTTTATCGTAATAGTAATACTCTTAACTGCCTGTGAACCAACAGAAAAAGATACTAAAAATCTACCTTGGAAAACATCAATAACAAAATCAGGGGCAACCGAAGTTTTTGGTCTAGCTATTGGAGAAATAACACTAAAAGAACTCAGTATTGGACTAAAAAAAATAGCACAGAGCGCATTATTTGAAACCCCTAATGGTGAACTCAATATTGAATCCTACTTTGGAAAAACAACCATTGGTTTATTAGAAGGGCGAATCATTGCCGATCTAGATGCTAGTGATGACTTTCTCAAAACAGAAAAAAACCATGCCAAAAAACGAGACTCCACCCCCAATAATAATTGGAAATATCAGCTTAGCACCGAGGGAGAGGCAGAAATTGTTAATATGAAAGTATGGCGACTTGTTTATATTCCAGTGGCTGAATATAAAGAAAAACAAATTAAATTTTTTGGTGAACCCAATGAAATCATAAACATTACAAAAACGGCGCAGTATCGACTCTTTCCAAACAAAGGCATAGCACTATTATGGGATACAGATGGAGGAGAGATCTTTTATTATGTCGCCCCTAAAGACTTTGCACGTTTAAAAGCAAGCCTACCAATGAAAATAGTGCGACCTAAGGAAGATTAGGTCACCTTGCTCTGTACAGGACACAAAAGTAGGAGAGAATTAGCAATTCGCTCGACGGGTTTTGTAAACCCGTTGAAACGTCTAAAATTGCGGATTAATAATGAAGATATTGCTTATTATCCTGATTTGATGGTTGATTGTGATAACAAGAATCAAGAAAAACTCTTTATTAAATACCCGAGCGTTATTATTGAAGTGCTATCTAAAAGTACCGCACGTATTGACTTAGGTGAGAAATTTTTTGCTTATCAGGCCATTGACCAACTGCAAGAGTACATAGTAGTTAAACAAGCAGAAATGGAAGTTATTATGTATAGCAGGGCTTTAAATTGGCAAGCAGAGTCCTTTAAAGCCGAAGACTTACTTATCATTCCCTCGATTAAACTGGAAATACCCGTTAAAGAAATTTATGAGCGAGTTGTATTTGATTGATAACACAAGCTCCCTTTGAAGGAGCAGACCAAAATATTATTTCTCATACTATATCGTAGGGTATTCCAAGATTTAGTGGGCAGAAAAGATTGCCCACCCTACAGAGCTGTTTTTTATTTTCTCTATACTCTATCAGTCGTAAAAAATATGCCATACTTTGTGTACCTAAAATAAGGAGTCAATATGCAATCATTTCAAGTTTACAGCGCACGTGAGTTACGCAACCTTTCTGGCGAGGTTATCCAGCAGGCTGAGCAGGGCAACTTAGTGGAAAATAACTAGACACCCATTACTTTATCCTAACGCTGTTCGGAAATTCTATTTCCATACTACGCAATTGGCTGACTGTTTTTTGTAAACCTGTTCATACGTTTGGCTTAAATAAACAAAATTAGCTATTTCGAAATTGCTTTAAAACGTTGCGATGCGATGAGGTTGTAAACTCGGTCGGGGGAATAAATTCCCCGTTCTGTGTTTCCAAATAAATTTTGGAACGAGTAAAAGGAGTGAAAGCTTTAGCGTTCACTCTTATGATCAGAAAATGATTTATCTAACAAATGATAGAAGTTATGAGGTCTCTTCAGCCAGTAATGCTGCTACAAATTCCTCTGCATTGAATTCTTGTAAGTCGTTTATCCCTTCTCCAACGCCGATATAGCGAACAGGTATTTTTGCTTGTTCTGCAATGGCGAATAAAATTCCACCTTTGGCAGTGCCGTCGAGTTTGGTGACGGTTATACCTGTTAGACCAATGGCTTTATTGAATTCTGTCGCTTGTGCTAAGGCGTTTTGTCCTATGCTGGCATCAATGATCAGCATCACTTCATGCGGTGCTTCAGGGGTTATTTTTTGCATCACACGTTTAACTTTTTTTAACTCTTCCATTAGGTTGTCTTGGGTGTGCAAACGTCCTGCGGTGTCGGCGAGTAATACGTCAATGCCCCGTGCTGT
>JALVEA010000096.1 GCA_027008665.1 Thiotrichaceae bacterium
GCTTTGAGGTGGAGACTATTTTTTTGGACTGCACTTTCTGAACAGGACTATTTTCAGCAACTTTAGTCGGGGTTGAATTACAGGAAATTGTTGCAAATACAATAAGGGAAAAACTCACTAATTTTAGATTAAACGATTTATTCATGATCATTGACCTTTTATGGTCTATAGCTAAATATCTTTATCAAGAGATTGTGCAAATAAAAGACATTGGCAAAGACGGAGTGATTAGGAATTAATCATACTAGCAATAAATCGTAATAAGCAAAATACTTAGAGAAAAAGTTTATTCCTCAAAGTGTTTTAGGAGGCGTTGGTATATAGATAGGATAAGACTGTGTGTAATCAGGTGGCATAGGAATACCTGCACCGTTGCTTATAGAGTCTTTTAGCTCAAAGATATGTTTATGATTATTATAGGCATAGAACCCTTCGGCAAAACTACTACCTGCATTATGTTCAAAATAGCTAAATGAAATCTGTAATTGCTTGTCCTTGATTGAAATATCATATCCTTCGCTACTCAATGAATCACCTTTAGCACTAAAAGCAATACGAGTTACTTTTCTTCGATAAGATTTATTTTTTTTATCACTTAAACACGTTGTTAATTGCACATTTTGTTTTTTATTTTGCTCAATAAAAATATAATCTAAACCACCATCACCATTAAAATCAAACTTAATTACCCCCTTTGCAACAGGAGTTCGCACCTCTCTTTTATAACGATACCATGAATAGATGGATTTAATCGGCGTGTAAAGTCCTTTAGGGTCTTTGCAACGATCAGGAATATTAGGATGATTGCTTTTATTTTTTAGAGATGTTTTTGTTTTAAAACACCTCTCCAGCATTTTCTTACGAATATTATTTTCCTTATCGGTAATGCTCTTTCTAACACTCATACACCATTTTCGCTGCCCTGCCTTATTATTGCTCCAACGCAATCCCTTAAAACCACAATCAAATTGCAGATTTTTTTTATATTGCTCAACAGCATCACGAGAATAGTAATCACATTGATAAGCCCTTGCTGAAGTTTCAGCATAAGCGACAGGGAAAGACATAAAAATAAAAAGAGCGATTCCTATTTTTATAAAGATCGAAAGGCTTTGTTGATTGTTCACTGTTTTATCCTTAAATCAGTTAAATAAAAAGCAGGTTATACACAAATTTTCTTCACTAATCTAACCCAATAACTCGCACCTAATGGCAAAAGCTCATCATTGAAATCATAATGACTATTATGCAACATACAACCGCCCTGCCCTTCGCCATTGCCAATCCAAATATACGCACCTTGGCAAGCATTTAACATATAAGAAAAATCCTCTGCTCCCATACTAGGGGGTCTATTGCGATGCACTGCCTTATCCCCCACCAAGGAACGCGCGACTGATGCACATTGTTGTGCTAATTCTGGTGTATTAATCGTCGCAGGATAGCCCAGCTCAAAACGAATTTCCCCACTGGCTTGCATGCTTTTACAGATATTTTTTAGCACTTTTCTCATGCGTTTTTTTAATTTTTTTCCAACCATAGGATCAAAATAGCGCAATGTACCCGCAAGCGTTAGCTGATTAGGAATAACATTGGTTGCTTTACCTGCATTAATATTGGTAACACTGAGTACCGCTGCCTCTAAGGGTGAGATATTACGTGCCACAATCGTTTGGAATGCATTCACTAATTGCGCCCCTATTACAATGGGGTCAATCGTTTGTTCAGGCATTGCCGCATGTCCGCCTTTACCATGAATCGTAATGTAAAAAGTATCAATGGCCGCCATCACCTCTGTATCATGCACCACAAATTCACCCGCAGGAACACCTGGCCAGTTGTGCATTCCATACACCGCATCACAGCAAAAACGATCAAATAACCCTTCTTCAACCATGACTTTTGCACCACCAAAGCCCTCTTCAGCAGGCTGGAAAATAAAATGCACCGTACCATTAAAATCATTATATTGTTTTAAATAAGCAGCCGCACCTAATAACATAGTAGCGTGACCATCATGACCGCAAGCATGCATAATCCCTTCATTTAAGGATTTATACGGAATCTGATTTTGCTCCAAGATAGGCAAAGCATCAATATCAGCACGCAATGCAATTGTCGCTCCCTCTCCTGTCCCTTTTAAAGTCGCCACAATACCCGTAGTTGCCCAGCCGCGTTGAATTTCAAAATCAAGTGACTCCAAAACATCAGCGATATAATCACTGCTACTAAATTCTTGAAAAGCAAGTTCAGGGTGTTGATGAAGCCAATGTCGCCAACCAATCATCTGCTGATGAAGCTCTGAGTTTGCGGAAATTTCTATCATTATTATTTTCCTTAGACATAATTTTCTTTATTTCAAAGAGACGCTAAGCATCTGTTATAGTCGAAGTATAGCAAGCTTTTTCAAATATTCTGTCTAATCTATATTTACCAACATTAAGCCGCCTTGAGATGAATGTCTTGCAAGGCTATCTTAATACACTTAAACATAATGGGAACATCATGAATTACACTTTACAAAAACTCTTTTTCAGCGCAGTCATTGCTGTTTCATTAAGTATTTCCACATTACCAAGCTACGCGAAAGATGAAGCAGATGCAAAACCCCAAAATAGCAAAATAGAAAAACCCAAAAAAGAAAAGGCGAAGAAAAAATCAAAAAAGAAAGATGAATCTAAGCGTTCAGGGCAAAGTAAAGCAACAGAGAATAATGCTGAAAAAGGAAATAAAAAGCCTAAGAATAGAGACGAAAATAATAATTCTGAAAAAGGAAATAAAAAGCCTAAGAATAGAGGCGAAGATAATAATTCTGAAAAAGGAGATAAAAAACCTAAGAATAAAGGCAAGGATAATAAAGCTAAAAAAGGAGATACAAAGCCCAATAACAACAATGAAAATACAACTAAAGACTCAAAAAAAGAGGATAAAAAAGATAAAACAGAGGATACAAATACCACGACTAAAAATAGCAATAAACAAACAGCAGAAAAAAATACAACTCAAAAACGTGTTCCTGCTAACACTTCTAAAAAACAATTTAAAGATATTATCGTTAATATAAATAAAGCAGATGCAAAAACCTTTAGCTATTATCTTATGGGAATAGGTGCAGTAAAAGCTAAAGCAATTGTTGCTTATCGCAATAAAAATGGAAAATTCAAAGAGCTTAAAGAACTATTAAAGGTTGAAGGCATTGGTGAAAAAATATTTGCAGGACTAAAAAACAATATATCTTTGAATAAAGGCGAAGAATCTGCTCCTAAAGCAGGAAAATCAAGCGCTACTAAAGCAAAATAGAGTCTTTAATAATGAAAATTTTAGTCACAGGGGGAGCGGGCTATATTGGCTCGCATACTTGCATTGAACTACTAGAGGCGGGTTTTACCCCTATTGTATTTGATAATCTATCTAATAGTTCAACCATTGCATTAGATCGCGTCGCAAAAATCACAGGTCAAAAAATCACCTTTATCAAAGGAGATGTGCGCGATGCTAAAGCTTTAGATAAGGTATTTCATCAGCATGATATTTATGCGGTTATCCACTTTGCAGGGCTAAAGGCAGTTGGTGAATCGGTTGAAAAACCAATACTCTATTATGACAATAATGTATCAGGCAGTATTAACCTCTTTTCTGCAATGGAGCGTCATAAAATAACACGAGTTATTTTCAGTTCATCCGCCACCGTCTACGGTGACCCCGCAACGGTTCCTATTACTGAAGATTTTCCAACTAGCACCACGAATCCTTACGGTGGTTCAAAGCTCATAATCGAAGAAGTGCTAAAAAACATCTATATTGCCCATCCTGAATGGAATATTGCCTTATTACGCTATTTCAATCCCGTTGGCGCACATAAAAGCGGCTTAATTGGCGAAGACCCCAGCGATATTCCTAATAATCTTATGCCCTATATTTCAGGTGTTGCGGTGGGTAAATTAAAACAACTCTCCGTCTTTGGAGGTGATTATGACACCATTGATGGCACAGGTGTGCGCGATTATATTCATGTAGTAGACCTAGCAAAAGGGCATGTAAAAGCATTGCAAGCCTTTGAAAACAAATCAGTTGATAATCTATATACCGTTAATCTAGGCACAGGAAAAGGTTACTCTGTTCTACAAATGGTCGAAGCCTTTCAAAAAGCATCAGGAAAAAAAATCGCCTATACAATCACCGCACGTCGAGCAGGAGACATCGCCTGTTGTTACGCTGACCCTAGCTATGCCAAACAT
>JALVEA010000097.1 GCA_027008665.1 Thiotrichaceae bacterium
AGGTGAGAATTTCGGTGCCATCCGCGCTATGGTTGAGATTAGCCAACAGGGAAAACCTTTTATTACCCTTTATCCCGAAAAACGAGATTATGGTCCAGGCACCATGCCGATGACGGAAGCAGGTATTGATGGGCGTTTATTCCGTGATTTATTTATTGCTCTAGGAGAGCCTCTAGGTAATGATGCATGGAGTTTTCGTATTTATCATAAACCCTTTGTACGCTGGATTTGGCTAGGTGGCACCTTAATATTATTAGGCGGTTTATTAGCCGCATTTGATGGGCGTTACCGTCGTACCCGCAAGGTTTTTCTTAAAGAAAAGGCAATAAGAAAAGGGGCAATGGCATGAAAAAGACGCATTTAATTCCGCTATTTGTTTTTATTTTATTGTCTCTATTGCTCTACCGAGGCTTAAGTTTAAACTCAAGAAATATTCCATCCCCCTTTATTGGTAAGCCTGCACCTGCTTTTGATTTGCCACGTTTATATCAAAAAGATCAACGTATTTCAGTTGAAAGCATGAAAAGTCAGGTCTGGGTTATGAATGTCTTTGCCTCATGGTGTGTTTCTTGTCGTGCTGAGCATATTGTACTGTCTAATTTTATTCGTAATCATAAAGTCCCTACCATTGGCTTGAATTATAAAGACTATGGGACAGAAGAATATGGTAATGACGTAATCAGTTGGTTGGCACAATTAGGCAACCCTTATACTGCGATTGCAGTTGATACCGAAGGACGAACAGGGATTGATTATGGTGTCTATGGTGTTCCTGAAAGCTTTGTGATCGATAAAAAAGGCATTATTCGTTATAAATTCACAGGGCCTATTACTCAAAAAGCAGTGACTGAAATATTGGTTCCGTTGATTTTAAAATTACGTCAGGAGCCAGCCTAATGAAACATTCTATGCAGTTATTACTACTGAGCTTTTTTATCACCCTATCGCTGTCATTGTATGCAGGGAGTATTGAAACCTACACCTTTAAAACAGCCGAACAAGAAGCCCTGTATAAAGAATTGATCAAAGAATTACGTTGTTTAGTCTGTCAAAATCAAGATATAGCAGATTCCAATGCAGAATTAGCAAAAGACCTACGCCGTCAAACCTATGAAATGATTAGCAAAGGCAGCACTCGTGATGATGTGGTTAATTATATGGTCGCGCGTTACGGCGATTTTGTTTTATATCGCCCTCCATTTAAAATGAAAACAGTATTACTTTGGGTAGGCCCTCCGTTATTTTTATTGTTGAGTTTATTTTTTCTAGTCAAATTTTTACGCAATCGACCCAAAACAGCAGAAATTGAATTGGATGAAAAGCAACGTGAATCAGTGCGTGATTTATTAAAATAATTTAGGATACTTAATCAATGTTTTGGATTTTCGCAATACTACTTATTATCTTGGCTTTGGCACTTATTTTACCGCCACTGTTTAAAAAAACCGAGTTAGAAACTGATGCCCGTCGCAGTCAAAATATTCAAATAGCTAAAGAACAATTGGCAGAACTTGAAACCTCCTTTAGTAATCAAGAAATGCAACGGGATGAATACCTAGCGCGTCGTGATGAGCTGGAACAATCACTTTACTCCGATGTGGCAACGGATGAAGCAACCAGCACCGAATATGCCAAACCTAGCCTTATTAGCACCGTTTTTATTGCACTAATGATTCCAGCGATTGCCTTTTCTATGTATGCAAAATACGGCAATAGCGATGCAGCCGATCCAATCAAAGCCAAAATCGCTAGAAACATACCTAAAAAAGCCAATGGTGAACCTGATATTGATGCAATGGTATCGGGACTTCGTGCAAAGTTAGAAGCCAATCCCGACAACCCTGAAGGGTGGTACATGCTAGGACGCTCCTATATGGCACTCAACCGCTATAGTGATGCCGTCTATACCTATGAACAATTACTAAAACTAGAGCCGAAAAGTGCTAAATATATGCTCTTTTTAGCCGATGCCTCTGCAATGGCAAATAAAGGAGATGTATCAGGTCGCCCCGCTGAATTAATTGAAAAAGCCTTAGAACTAGAGCCTAATAATATAACAGGGCTATGGTTAGGCGGAATGTCACTCTCTCAACAAGGACAACACGCCAAAGCCATTGCACGTTGGAATCTGCTTATTCCATTACTAAAAAAGCAACCCAAACAAATTGCGGAAGTACGGCGTTTAATTGCCGAATCAAAAAAGAAACTCTCACCTGAGGCAATAGCAAATCTAGCAACCACCACAGCCCCTCAAACTACATCAACCGTTGCTGACGATACTGATCAAAAAAACAGCAATAAAACAATTATTGTCACCATCAGCCTATCCGATGAATTAAAAAATCAAGCAAAAGCAAATGACACTGTCTTTATCTACGCCAAAGCAATGACAGGCCCTCCCATGCCACTAGCTGCCAAACGCATTCAAGTAAAAGACCTACCAATCACCATCACCCTAGACGACAGCATGGCAATGCTACCCGCCATGAAACTATCCGCATTCCCCCAAGTAAAAATAGGCGCACGCATCTCTAAAAGTGGCAACGCCATTGCCGCAAACGGTGATTTATACACCGAAAAGAAAGCCGTTAAACTAGGCACTAAACAAGAACTAGTGATTGACACAGTGCTGAAGAAATAAGGATTTACCATTAGCGTGGTAGATTGAAGTGACAATAGGTGAGATCAATTTTGGGTGGGGGCTTAAATTATGAGGTTAAAAGGAGAAAGGGTGGAATTATCGAAACTTGAAAAAGTTGATTTGAGGGAAGTTTGGAAGCATGAAGCATTGGATTTCACGAACTGGCTTGCTAAATCAGAAAACCTTGAATTATTGAGTGATGAAATAGGTATTGATATTTCTCTAATTCAAACAGAAGCAAGCGTTGGTAATTTCAATGTTGATATTCTGGCTGAGGAAGAAAATACAGGAAGAAAGATTGTTATTGAAAATCAATTAGAAGCAACAAATCATGATCATCTTGGAAAGATAATCACTTACGCATCAGGGTTTGATGCCGAAATCATTGTATGGATAGTTAAGAGTGTTCGAGATGAACATAAGCAGGCAGTTGACTGGTTAAATGAACATACAGACCAAAAAATAAATATTTTTTCTATACAGATGGAGGTGTGGAAGATTGGGGATTCTCCGTATGCCCCAAAGTTTCAAGTAATAGCAAAACCGAATGATTGGGCAAAAGCTGTTAAAAAAGCAAGCAATCAGAGCAAACTCTCAGATACCAAGCTTCTTCAACTAGAATTTTGGACAAAATTTAAAGAATATGTTCAAGATAATGATGGACATATTAAACTCAGAAAGGCATATCCACAACATTGGTACAATATCAGCCTTGGGTCTTCAAATGCACATATTTCATTAACAATAAATAGCCAATCTTCTCAAGTTGCATGTGAAATATACATCCCTGATTCCAAACAATTATTTGCCTGTCTGGTTTCAAAAAAAGATGAAATAGAAAGTAAGCTCTCAGAACAATTATTATGGGAAGAACTGCCTAAAAAGAAAGCAAGTAGAATTAAATTGACAAGCAAAGGCGAGTTATCCAAGCAAGCTAAGTGGGAGCAATACCATTCATGGATGCTCGAAAAAGTGATGCACTTTCAAAAAGTATTTGGCAAGTATATCAAGCGATGTGCGAATTAACTCCAGTTAGATAGATTTTATGAATCCATCCATAAATTTGGATTAAAAACTTTGCTGGATGGGTTTTGTAAACCCGTCCACAGCGTTTTACGCAAATATAAAAAGCCCTACTATTTTGTAAGGCTTTTGAGTTAAGTGAACTATAAAGCTGATGATGGCATAATCCGTGTTGTGTGTGTGCGAGGATATGAGGAAATAAGAATACAAATGATAAAGATGTCGGAGAAAAGCAATCAAATGAACTTTGTAGATTTATTCGCTGGAATTGGAGGAATCAAACTTGGTTTTGAAAAAAATGGATTTAAAGCTGTTTTTTCAAATGATTTTGATGTTTATTGCAAAACAACATTTGATTATAATTTTTCTGAAATTTTCCAGCAAGAAACAGAATTATATCTTAAAGATATTACGCAAGCTCCATCAAAAATATTACCTGAATTCAATTTACTAACGGGAGGATTTCCTTGTCAACCTTTTTCAATAGCAGGCTATAGAAAAGGTTTTACTGATAAATATTATTATAATGGTAAATCTTTATTTGAAAAAATAAAAATCCTCGGGGCAAGCC
>JALVEA010000098.1 GCA_027008665.1 Thiotrichaceae bacterium
ATTTTAATACAACAGGACTAACCATCGGTGCGGATTATCGTTTTACGGGTGAAAAAATGATTGCAGGGGGGGCGATTGGATATAAAGACTTTAATGCTGACTTTAGTACACAGGAAGGCGGAACAAGTACCAAAGGTGTTCATCTTAGTGCTTATGGAACCTATTTACTATCTGAAAAATCCTATCTAGATGCTGTGATAGGCTATGGAAAAGAGAAAATGAACTCGCGCCGACCTGTTAATAATGATGGGTCTGGCGGTATTGGCGAAGAAACAACCTTTGCAATAGGAAAACCTGAAACACAGGCATTGACCGTTAGCGCAGGAGGAGGTTATGAATTTACTAAAAAAGAATGGTCATTAACCCCTTACGGACGGCTAGACTATACAAAAGCTAATATTGATGCTTATACAGAAAGTGCCTCTCACTCATCGGCTGAAATTTCTACCGTAAAATTTAAACAACAAAATGCCGAATCTTTGGAGTCAACCTTAGGCATTAAAACAAGCCGAGTGATTAGCACCTCTAAAGGGGTGTTTATCCCTCAAGCCTCGCTTGAATGGAAACATGAATTTGCAGATGTAAGCTCAGTTTCAGGAGAACTAGCTGAGATTAAAAATCTCAATCCATTTGAGGAGTTTAATTCAAATAAACGAGATAATAATTATTATAATCTTGGTTTTGGTGTTTCAGCAGTATTACCCAAAGGACGCTCAACCTATCTTAATTTTGAATCACGATTAGGTGACTCAATTATCGCAGATAATGTGGTAAGAATGGGACTTCGTTGGGAATTTGGAGTAAAGGATAAGTGAGAAAAATATATTGTAAATATTCAGCTAACCCACTACCACTCACCACCATTTTCTAGAAATTTCCCTCTATTTTAAGCATTCTTCAGTACATGCTTAATGATTGCTCATCTCACATCCATGAATCAGAATTTGCACTAATGAAATCATCAGAATCTAAAGATAAGCCGTTTGCAACGGAGTTTATTTATGTTTCACATCAGGAAATGATCCAACTTAAAGCGGAATGTAATCAATATAAAAGCCTTCATGAACGTGCTTTGTTAAAGATTAAAGCATTAGAGGAAGAGCTTGCACTAGGTGTGTGACCGTTATTCTGCGTATAAAAAATTTGCACGGGAACATGCCGATTTTGTTGTCTTAGCATTTTGCTGGGCACATGTTCGACAATAGAAAAATTTCAACGGCAAATAGATTCCGCTTTAGAAACTGAAGCTCCCATAAAAGGTGAACCAAAAACCAAACGCTTCAAGTTACTAACTAGTTTAAACAATCATTGGGAAGGATTAACACGTTTTGTAAAAAATCCGTTAATTCTGATGGATAATAACCCCGCTGAACAAGTGTTACGAATGCCCGTGGTAGGTCGCCGAAGCTTCTATGGCTCAGGCAGTATTTGGAGTGCAAAACTTGCCGTTGTAATGATGGGATGGATTAAAATACTACAGCTAGGGGAATTAAATCCTCACACTTGGCTCTCTACTTACTTGCAAGCCTGTGCTGAAAATGATTCTGCAGTACCAGAGGATATCCTTATTTCTTGCCTTGGACTATGGATAAAGAACGGCTGGAATATTTTCAGAAGCCTATTGTGCGTTGAATGAGTTAGCTGAATATTTACTAGCTTTATATTATGATCTATATCAATAATTAATTATTTACTTATGAAGATTTCTTTTACGACTATCTCTCAATTAAAAATCATTTTCTTCAATTTCCAAAGCAGCAACACTAACAAGTTTTCCAATCGCTCCTTCGTAATTAGTCCAATCTTTAAATTTCCCCATCACTTCAATCACTTTTGGCTTAATTTCATGAGCTTCTAGGTCATTTTCCATTTGTTTTTTGGTTGTGTTATAAACCAGCGAAAGAAATTCTTTGAAATTTTCTAATACTTCCTTCCCCCTTGCTGGTCCATGTCCTGGAATAACGATTTCAATCGGTAGTTTCAATGCTTTATCTAATACCGCCATATTCCCAATATAACTGCCATCATCTAGTCGTGGCGCTCGATTGTTAAAGGCATTATCCCCTGTAATAAGCACTTTATCTTCGACAATTTCATACATTGCATCGGTTAAAGTATGGGCTTTTTCATTAAGATGCGCCTTAATGGTTATATTATCAATTTTAATTTCTTGCTGATCTTTTAACGCTTCCGTCGGGATAGTAGCAATCGTTTCTTTACTTGCTCCTTTTGTTCTATCCATCATCATATCGATCCAAACCTGTGCTTCGCCATCAGTTGCAAGCTCGATCATTTTAGGATGTGCATAGATTTTCACATCCTTATTCGCCTCAACAAAGGCTTGATTTCCAAGCCAATGATCACCATGAACGTGCGTATTAAAAACATGCGTAATCGGATTTTTGGTTTGTTGTCGAATGCGTTTTAATACAGCTCTCCCCGTTTCAACCGTTCCCCCTGGATCAAGCACAATCACACTTTTTTCTGTTATCACAAAAGCAGGGTTATTCATAAAGCCTCTATTTTTAGGATTAGGTCCCTCTAGTGGTCCTGGAATAAACCAAGTATGCTCGGCAATCTTCTTGGTTTCATAACCAGATAAAATATCAGTAGACTGATCTTTTGCTGATGCAGATAAAATAATTAAAAAGCTAATTAAAATAGCGCCTAGTTTACTGTAATACGTTTTTTTCATGATAAGCCTCTGGTGAAGTCGATGATTGATTTATTATCAATACCGTCTATCATAACGTAAATAGACGCAAATAATAAAACTCAAATACTTGCATTACCGTTAATGCCTTTATAGAGAAAACTAGGTGAAAACCATAAGGTTTATTAATAAGAATATTGATGTGTTGATTTGAAATCAAAAAAATGTTTCAACGGGTTTACAAAAAACCATCGAACAAATTATAAACCCGTCGATTAAAGACGGTTTAAACGACGACAAACTGCCCCATCATGCCTTGGTCTTCATGCTCTAGAATATGGCAGTGGTACATATAGGGTGTTTTAGGATCAGAGTATTCTGGGAATGCCATAATAATACGCACTACCTCACCTGAATTGACTAAAACGACATCTTTTAGCCCTGCTTCAATCGCATTAGGTGCTACGCCATTGCGATCAAGGATTCTAAATTGCACATTATGCACATGGAAGGGGTGCGCCATTGGGGAGACATTACTGATTTCCCATATCTCGGTGCTATTGCGTTTTACGGCAAAGTCAATACGGTTAATATCCATTGATTTGCCATTAATACGGAACATTCCACCTGAGCCACCACCACGAGAGCCACCACGTTGCATCATACCTCTCATCATGCCTCCTCCCATCATTCCACCACGTCCCATCATCCCCATTTCAAGTTCAAATTTACGTGTTGTCACCGCTTTTTTAGGGTCTAGTATTAATGTACTTTGACGTAAAGTCATAGGTATTTTTCGCTGGGAGGCTTGTGCTTGACGCGCATCAATCGACATAATATCCAGTTCTTGACTCGACATCATACGCATCATTGGCATTCCTGAATTGCTTCCACTGGCAATGCTTTTGAGTGTTATTTGTTTTTTATCAGAAACATCGACTAAAATTTCAATACGCTCTGCAGCGGCAAGATGGATACTATCCGTTTGTAGAGGGCGCTCTAAAAATCCACAGTCACTTGCAATCACATAAAACGGACGGTTATCACTAAACACAAGCTGATAAGGTCGTGCATTAGAACCATTATGCAAACGTAGGCGTAATAAGGTACGTTTAGCTTCTAGCGTTGGTGTAACGACGCCATTAACCAACACCGTTGAACCTTGCATTCCCATCATGCGATCAGGCATTCTGCTAAGATAATTTAGCGAACCATTGCGATTAAAACGACGGTCTTGGATGGTACAAGGAATATCATCAATACCATAATCACTGGGCAAGCCAAGTTGATCACTGCCCTCATCGTCAATAATAAACAGCCCTGCTAAACCATGATAAACCTGTCGCCCCGTTTGGTGCATGGTATGTGAGTGATACCATGTTGTGCCTGCTTCTTGGCGGATCTGAAAACGTGATTGCCATGTTTGATTGGGTTGAATCGTCTGATGTGGGCCACCGTCCATCTTGGCGGGTAATGTCATACCATGCCAGTGTAAAGTTGCCACTTCATTCAGCCCATTACGCACATTAATAGTCACCGTATCGCCCCGTTTAGCGCGCAATACAGGCCCTAGATAACTTTG
>JALVEA010000099.1 GCA_027008665.1 Thiotrichaceae bacterium
CAAGGCTTTGATGTAAAATACCCTTAATATGGATATTCTCAGACACAGGAAAATAACAACTATCACCTGCTTCATTACGTGCTAATACCACTGAGATTTCACATTTTAAATCAATCATTTGCTCCAGCACACAATGTTGCTGTTCGAAGCGACGGTAAGCTTGTTTTACTTCATCTTGAGAATTTACTTGGCATTGCCCTTTGCCATCATAACCAAAACGTGCTGTTTTCATAATAGCTGGAAATTTGATTTTATCAATTGCGGGGGCTATTTCTGAATAGCTTGTAATTGAACCATAGGGGACAGGTAACAAACCACAAGAACGAATAAAAGCCTTTTCTATATTACGATCTTGTGTCTTCTCAAGTGCCGATGCCTGAGGATGGACGGGACAGTTTGCTGAAAGTGTTTTTAAAACCTGCGCAGGGATATTCTCAAATTCTGTTGTAATAACATCGCAACATTGCGCCAATTGTGCCATTGCATCCTTATCATCATAAGCAGCCACAAGATGCTCATCAGCAATTAAACCTGCTGGACTATAAGGGTCAGGTTCTAGTACCACCACACGATAACCTAAATTATGTGCCGCAGTAATAAACATGCGTCCTAATTGTCCACCACCTAACATACCAATGGTTGCATCGGGTAAAATCATAATCATTACTCAAATCGTTACTCAGGAGGAAGGGCCATATTCATGGCAACTTCTCGTTGCTGATCACGAAATAAAGCTAATTTATCGGCGATGTTAGCATCATTATTAGCTAATAATGCAATTGCAAATAAAGCCGCATTAGTCGCCCCTGCTTCACCAATGGCAAAGGTAGCAACAGGAATGCCTTTTGGCATTTGTACAATAGAATGCAGTGAATCCACACCATTTAAATAACGAGAGCCGACAGGCACACCTAAAACGGGTATGGTTGTCTTTGCTGCTAACATACCGGGCAAATGCGCTGCCCCACCTGCACCTGCAATAATCGCTTGCAAACCGCGTTCTCTAGCAGTGCTTGCGTATTCAAATAATAAATCAGGAGTACGATGTGCAGAAACAACACGATATTCGTGCGGAATCGCAAATTGCTCTAATTGCTCAACCGCTTTAGACATCACAGCCCAATCACTATTACTCCCCATCACCACACCAACAACAGGCTGAGACATTGCCATCTCTCCAATATCAATAAAATGGCGCATTATATAAGAAGTTTTAGGCTTATAGCAAAATATGACAGAGGTTTAAGGAGTGTGCATAAAATAGTAACACCTCTCCTTGAATCTCTTCACTCAAGGAGGTATTGATTTAACGCAAATCAGCAAAAGTATCACATTTAGAAACACTCCCATATAGCATTCCTATTTTTAACCAATGAGCACGTTGTTTAGATGATCCGTGGGTAAAGGATGCCGTATTAACCCCCATTCCAGCACGTTTTTGCATATGGTCATCACCAATAACGTAGGCGGCGTTAATCGCCTCCTCAATATCACCATGATCCAAAACTTTATGTTTCTTTTCGGTATGGTGTACCCATATTCCTGCATAACAATCTGCTTGTAATTCTAACCGAACCGACATTTGATTAGCTTTTCTTTTACTCATTCGTTGTTGCATACGGGTTACTTTAGCAGTAATACCTTGTAAACTTTGAATATGATGTCCTAGTTCATGAGCAATTACATACGCCTTAGCAAAATCACCTTTGCCCCCCATTTGGGTTAGCTCAGTAAAAAAAGTAGGATCAATATAGATCTTATTATCACCAGGACAATAAAATGGTCCCGCGGCAGAAGATGTTCTCCCACAGGCTGAGGTCACCGAGTTACTAAATATTCTTAATATTGGTTCTTGATAGCGCAGATTGGAACGAGCAAATATATTGCCCCAGACTTCTTCTGAATATTTTAAAATGACACCAATAAATTCCTTTGCTTCATCAGGCTTGCCATTATTTCTACTTTGACTAGATGCATTATTTTGTGTTGTTGCACCTGTGGAATCGAGTAGGTTATTTCCTTGACCAAAAAAAAGATACAACAACAGCATAATAAAAAGACCAATCCCTCCCATACTAGTGCTTTTACGTTTCATAAAACCATCAGGTTTGCGAAGATCTTCTACATTTTTACTTTGAGGTTTGCCTTTCCAGCGCATAATTTTAATCCATGATAATGAAGGTATGAAAACAGTAAGATTATAATACCGATGATTAAATAATTTTGATAGTTTCATATTTTGCTAATATTCTATACTGATAGAAGAGCTCATTTATTTGATTAATGGAAAATAAACTATTCTTATTGCGGTTGAGTTGATCAACTTTTATCTATGCGCTTTTTTTTAGCTGATAATCACTTATCACTATGGTAGGGTGGATAAAAATAAGAACATATCTCACTATGGGTAATAACTATATCCGCCTGTTTATTAACTAAATATTAGCATAAGGAACTTATGATGCTGGAGAACCAAGGAAGTGTATCAGTAGAAGAAGCTATTAAATCAGCAGATAGGGCATTGAGTAATTTAACAGAGAGCGTATCTCATGCTGTTGGTTTAAAAAAAGAGATTAAAACGTTAGGCAAAGTTTCAAATAGAGAATTAGATGCTATTCAACTCTACTTAAAAGAAATAGAATACTCCCCCTTACTTACACCTCAAGAAGAAGTAAAATACGGTCGGCTTGCCCTAAAAGGTGATGAAGAAGGTCGAACGAAAATGATTGTGTGTAATTTGCGCCTAGTGGTAAAAATTTCGCGTCGTTATATGAACCGTGGTTTAGCATTACCTGATTTAATCGAAGAAGGGAATCTTGGATTAATTCATGCGGTAGAAAAGTTTGATCCTGAACGTGGTTTTCGTTTTTCTACCTATGCAACTTGGTGGATTCGTCAAAATATAGAAAGAGCACTGATGAATCAAACCCGCACCATTCGCCTCCCTATACATATCAATAAAGAATTGAACGCTTATTTACGTAAATCGCGCGAATTAATGCAACAAAAGGGAATAGAACCAACAGTAGCCGAAGTCGCTGAAGCTTTGGACAAACCCATTGAAAGGGTTCAAAAATTATTAAAATTTAGCGAACGCACGGGGTCTTTAGATGTTACTGTTAAGAAAGACAGTGATAGCCCACTTGTAAATTTTGTTTCTGAGCCATCAGCTCCTGAACCTGATGAATTGATTAGAGATCAGGATATTAATGATTCAGTAGAGAGCTGGCTTTATCAATTAGAACCTAAGCAACAAGAAGTCATTGTACGTCGTTTTGGTCTACATGGTCATGATAATGCAACCTTAGAACAAGTGGGCAAAGAATTAGGCTTAACCCGTGAGCGTGTTAGACAAATTCAGATGGAAGCATTAAAAAGATTACGCCGAATTATGGAAAATGAAGGTCTATCAGGTGAAAGCTTTCTTGGGATATAAGTAGGAGTCCAAGCTTTAGCTTGTGCAGTTGATAATCTCAAAGATTGAACTCAAAACGTATGATCTTGCCTACAGTTTATAAAAAGTTACTGTAATCTTATTTCTTTATTGTTAAAGTCAACTCCCCCTTAGATTCTTAGGTTCAAAGACAAAAAAAGGAGGGGGTAGCAATTTTATAAAATTTAGGATAATTATTATGGGTTTAGCAAAACGTATTATTCCCTGTTTAGATGTTGATAATGGTCGTGTTGTTAAAGGGGTGAATTTTATCAATATTCGTGATGCAGGTGACCCTGTGGAAGTCGCTGAACGTTATAACCGCGAAGGTGCTGATGAAATCACTTTTTTAGATATTACCGCCACCTCAGATAATCGTGAAACAATGGTGCATGTGGTTGAAGATATAGCCTCTAAAGTTTTTATACCACTGACTGTTGGTGGTGGTATACGTGAAGTGAATGATATGCGTACCCTATTAAATGCAGGTGCAGATAAAGTTGCAATTAATTCGGCTGCTGTTTTTAATCCTGAGCTAATTAAAGAAGCCTCTGATTATTTTGGTTCACAATGTATAGTGGTATCGATTGACGCTAAAAAAATCAGCGCAGAGGGAGAGCCTGATAAATGGGAAATCTTCACCCATGGCGGCCGAAAAGGAACAGGGATTGACGCTGTTGAATGGGCTAAAAAAATGGAAGCCTACGGAGCAGGTGAGTTATTAGTCACTAGCATGGATCGTGATGGCACTAAAGTCGGTTTTAATATCCCTTTAACCAAAGCCATTGTTGATGCGGTC
>JALVEA010000100.1 GCA_027008665.1 Thiotrichaceae bacterium
AACGGTATCACCTGCACCTGTTACATCAAACACTTCACGCGCAGTAGTCGGCAGATGAATCGGTGCTTTTTGTCGCTGAAAAAGCGACATGCCTTCTTCGCCACGGGTAATCAATAAGGCTTGCCAATCAAAGGTTTTTAATAGCTTCTCCCCTTTGCTTACTAATTCTTGTTCACTATGGCAAACACCAACGACTGCTTCAAATTCACTCCGATTCGGGGTAATTAAGGTCGCTCCACGGTATTTTTCAAAATTCATCCCCTTAGGATCAATAATAATAGGGATTTGTACAACTTTAGCCGCTTCAATTAAAACACTCACATTGGATAATGTGCCTTTATTATAATCAGAGAGCAACACCACATCGGTATTAGAAAGTAATTGATGAAAAGTGGCTTCTAATTCCGTTTTATCAATACTGGTAAAGCTGTCTTCAAAATCAAGACGAATCATTTGTTGATGCTGAGCAATCACACGTAGTTTGAGGGTGGTATCAAAATCATGATAAGCCAAAAAATGGCAATCTACTTTCTGCGCTGAAAGTAAGGATTGTAATTTTTTGGCATTTTCATCTTGCCCCGTTAAGCCAATCAATTGAACCGTCGCACCTAATGCAGAAATATTTAATGCCACATTACTCGCACCGCCTGCACGTAATTCATTATTTTTAATATGCACTACAGGAACAGGGGCTTCAGGTGAAATACGTTTGCTCGACCCATGCCAATATTGATCAAGCATCACATCGCCCACCACAAGAACACGAGCCGAGCTAAAATCTGGAAGATTATTTTTCATATTATTATCGCTTTACCATAAAAAAAGCCTGTAGATACTACTTGAAGCCTCACTCTTTGTGAATAAATCCAAGCGGTATTTTCTTTTGATATGATAGTTGGTAAAGGAAAACTTGATACTTTACCTCCTTTCAGGTAAATCTAAGCTTTTAAGCTGAATTTGTGAGGTCATCGTAGTATGCGAATCTCTAACCTATCCGCATTGACTTTGCAGATTTAGTTTCAATTTTCAGCGATGCAAAGAGGGATAACAATTAAAATGTTAACAAATGACGAATTATTACAATATGTACCTGAGGATGGCTTATTAAAAGACCGTGTGATTTTGGTGACAGGAGCGGCTGATGGGATTGGACGTGCTATTTCACTTGCCTATGCACGTTATGGTGCAACTATTGTTTTATTGGGTAAAACAATTAAGCCTTTAGAAAATATTTATGATGAAATTATTGATGCAGGTGGTGCAGAGCCTGCTATTTACCCACTGAATATGGAGGGGGCAAATGTGCATGACTATCAAGCAATGGCGGCAACGATTGAAAAAGAATTGGGGCGTTTAGATGGGCTTGCTTTAAATGCAGGGTGGTTGCCTGCTTTTATTCCTTTTAAAGAGTATGAAGTTGAATTATGGTCTAAAACAATAACGATTAATTTACATGCTAATTTCTTAATAACGCAGTCTTGCTTGCCGTTGCTAGAAAAGGCGGAGGATGCGGCTATTGTGATGTCAGCTCATGCATCGAATAAGGCGTATAATGGGGCTTTTGGTGTGGCTAAAGCAGGTTTGGATGCGATGATGGATATTGTTGCTGATGAATATGATCGTGATGAGTTGTTTATTCGTGTCAATAGTATTGATACAGGCCCTTTATTAACTCAAATGCGTCGTTTAAATTATCCGCTTGAAGCGACTGAAACATTAGCCTCTCCTGATGCTATTGTTGGTCCTTATCTCTATTTTATGGGACCAGATGCAAAAAAACGCACCGCAGAACATATACGCTATGACCGCTTGCCCGCAGATGCACGTTGGAACGGAAATGAAACAGGATAATTTATTCTCTATCGCTAGCAATGATATTGCGGATTTTAGTTTTGATGCAAACGTGGCAGATGTCTTTCCTGATATGTTACGTCGCTCGATTCCAGGTTATGACAATATTATTAGCCTACTTGGTATATTATCTCACGATTATGCAAAAAATAAGACTCGTGTATATGATTTAGGCTGTTCTTTGGGAGCGGCAACATTATCCATTCATCGCCATACAAGCGATTTATCACTGCGGCATATTTGCGTGGATAATTCAAAACCGATGATAAAACGCTGTCGCTCTAAATTACAACGACATATGCCAGCGGCTTCGGTTGAGTTAATTTGTGATGATATTCAAAATATTAAAATTGAAAATGCTTCAGTGGTTGTATTGAATTTTACCTTGCAATTTCTACCCCAAACAATGCGTCTTCAATTACTAAAAACAATTTATCATGGCTTAAATAAAGGCGGTGCATTAATCCTTTCTGAAAAACTTATTTTTTCCGATCAGGCAACACATCAACAATTTATTGATTGGCATCATCAATTTAAACGGGCTAATGGTTATAGTGACCTAGAAATTAGTCAAAAGCGTTTGGCACTTGAAAATGTAATGATTCCTGATACCTTAGAGCAACATCGAAAGCGTCTCGCTAAAGCAGGTTTTTCACAGACATGGCAATGGTTTCAGGCCTTTAATTTTTCTTCCTTGATAGCATTAAAATGATTCAATTTGAGTTTTTATATCAACATTTACAAGCAACGGATCTTGCAGATTGGTCGGAGATTTTGCCTGCTCAAATAGAGAAAATTTTTAAACAACGTTTTCATGGTAAAAGGGAACAATGGCAAGCTTTATTAGCTGATTTACCCATGATTAAAGCCTCTGAAATCAACATTAGTATTGATAAAGTACGCATTGGTTCAAAGGCTGATTGTGATCAAGAAACACAAAAACAATTAAAACAAATATTGCAACAGTTTAAACCGTGGCGCAAAGGCCCTTATGAACTATTTGGAATTCATATTGATACAGAATGGCGTTCAGACTGGAAATGGCAACGACTTCAAGAGCATATTTCACCCTTAAAAAATCGTCACATATTAGATATTGGCTGTGGTAATGGCTATCATCTATGGCGCATGTTAGGAGAAGGGGCTCGACTCGTGATAGGTGTTGACCCTAGTCAGTTTTTTCTTTCTCAGTTTTATATTATAAAACATTATGCAGGCAAAGATTTACCGATTCATTTATTGCCATTAAAGGATGAAGAATTACCTGCATTTAATCAACAATACCGTGGCAAAGGCTTTGATACGGTATTTTCAATGGGGGTTTTATACCATCGTCAATCACCCATCACCCATTTACAACAATTACGCTCTTTCCTTCGTCGAGGCGGTGAACTGATCTTAGAGACTCTGGTAATTGAAGGGGAGGAGCAAAATATTTTAATGCCTGAGGATCGCTACGCTAAGATGCGTAATGTTTGGTTTATTCCTTCGACTAAACTCTTACAACGCATGTTACAACGTGCTGGCTTTATTAATATTCGAGTTGTTGATATCAATCAAACCAGCTGCGAAGAACAGCGAGTAACGGACTGGATGAGCTATGAATCCCTAGCAGACTTCCTTGATCCTAATAATAAAAATAACACCATAGAAGGTTATCCAGCTCCTAAAAGAGCGATTGTTATTTGTAATATTTCATAATTTCATAAAAATACCTTTATTAACAATACTTTATATAAAATAGTTTTATCTGTTTCGATAATATATTGCTTAGCTTATGATTTTATGGATTTAGTTATTTATTCTATTTCTCATAATTGTCATACATATAATTTATGTTTAATTTTTTTTATTTATAATTGCTTGTAGGTGTGTAATAAGCTAGCATTTAGGTTAATAAAGCTACACTGCACTTGATTTAGTGATCCTTTAAAAATCACTAAAAAATAGAAACTGTGTGAAGAATTGGGATTTCTTCATAGTATTAAGGGCTTACAAGGGGGTTAAAATAATGGATAGAAAACGTTTGGCATTAGCTATTTCTGCAACATTGTCTATTGCGGGAGTTACAGGGTGCAGCACTATTTCTGGAATAAAAGCCAGTCCAGCAAGCAATGATGATGAAAAAGTCGTCGTTTATCATGTTTCTTATCAAAAGGAGCGTCAGCTTGACGGTGAAATTAATGCATTAGCTAAAAAATTAGGTCTTGGAAAATTTTCAACAGAAAATCTTCCCGAACAAGTACAAAAAAAGATCTATAGACACCCACTCATTCGACATGCAAGATACGACCATACAAATAATGCAAAAGTCCAATTTCAAAAAGTTGTATTGGACAAACAAAGAGTAACTCCTCATAAAATCACGGCAGTTAAACCTACCGTTACACGTAAAATAACGAAACAATCGACTGAGGTGGAGGCGGTAAACCTTAGTGCATTTGAGCGTGAAGTTAATCGCCTCTATGCGGCAGAAAAAGTGAGTGTTAGCCCTCAACAAATTAGTAGAAATAGTATTTGGTCAAGAATTACACGTGGTTATTGTCTCGATGCAAATATTGAAAAGCCATTAGTGCAAAAAATATTAAATCAATATGCTCGCAACCCTCAACATTTAAATCGACTCTTTGAGCGTTCAGGGAAATATTTGCATTTTATTGTCAATGAATTAAAGCGTCGCAAAATGCCAACCGAGTTAGCTTTGCTTCCAATGGTAGAAAGCGCTTACGATAATGCTTTAAAATCACGTTCTGGAGGGGTTGGACTATGGCAATTTACCTCCACTAAAGGCAAGCTTTTGGGTTTAAAGCAAACAAACAACTATGATGCAAGAATGGATGTTTTTTCATCAACACGCGTTGCATTAGACGCACTACAACGTCTCAATAAGAAATTTGCAGGTGACTGGAATCTAACTTTAGCTAGTTTTAAAGTGGGTGAAAAAAGAGTCCAGCATGAAATCATGAAAAATCGTCGAGACGGTCAACCAACTGATTATTGGCATCTGGCTCTACCGAGAGAAGCAAAGGAATATATACCACAATTATTAGCCTACAGAGAAATTTTATTGCGCCCATATGCCTATGGATTAGACTTGCCTGTGGTAAAAAATACGCCTCAAATTACACAAATTGTAGTGGATAAACCGATTGATTTACATAAGGTTGCTCGTGCAGCAAAGCTTCCTGCATCAACATTAACTGCTTTAAATCTTAACTTTAAAAACGCCATCACTGACCCTTCTTACTCTCGAAAAGTTGTATTACCGCGTCAGTATGCAAGTCAATTGCATCAGGCAATCAGCTTAGCACCTGGTGTTATTACTGCCTCTTACAAAGCAAAAAATCAGTCTAAACGTTATATTATCGCAAAGAAAAGCCATAGCAACGCACAAGTAATCAATTATCGTGTACGTGCTGGAGAAAATCTTTATAAAATAGCATTACGTCACGGCACAACGGTCACTAAAATCATGCGTTTAAATGGTATGCAAAATACAAAAATTAAAGCAGGAGCAAACTTGAAAATTGCGCTCAAGTCCTCCTTAGTTCGTCGCACTTAGGAAGTTCCTTAGATAAAAAAAGAGCCTCTGGTCTTAATTCCAATCCTATTTTCTGGTTAAAAACCCGCTAGAATTTCCCTAGAAAAATAGTATCTTCATTTAAATCAGAAGCTCTTAAGGCAATGATTGTTTCACTAAAGAAGCATCACAACACCTCTATTAACAAAACAATAATGCCGTTTGGCTATGGATATTTTATCCAAACCTACTCCAACATGCGTAGATGATTTCTAAAACAGTTCATCTTTTTTAGAAAGTTTATCGCATTACAAAAAAGCTAAAATTTCTTTTTCAATATCAGCTTTATCAATAATCGTTTTTTGTGTAATTTCCTTATTAAATAAAGCGTTAATCTGTGTTGGTATTTCTATTTTTGCCGCTTTAGCAATGGATTTCAGCGCCTCTTTATCATCAGCGCCTTCCTTGCCTGTTAATGCACTGGCAATAACAGGGGAGAATTTTGTCCATTCAGCCGTTGAGTAAATAATCGTTTTTAATTGCTTGTCACGACAGGTCTCATAAGTTTTAAAACAGGTAGCGGTGTGCGGATCCATTAAATATCCCGTGGCAAACGTGGTTTGAATATACTGTTTACCTTCTTCATCATTACAAAAATCGGCAGAGAAAACAGTTTGTAATTTTTTCAGTTCATCAGTGCTTAATTGATAATATTTTTCATTATCTAGTTGTAGCATTAACTCTTTAGTACGCTCCGCACCATAAAGATCATATAAAATACGCTCTATATTGGAAGATTTTAAAATATCCATTGCAGGTGAGGTAGTAGGGATAACGGATGATTCTCTTAAATCATAAAGACCTTTATTAATCAAATGAGTCAGTACATTATTATTATTAGAGGCAATAAGGATTTTCTCCACGGGCAATCCCATTTTCATGGCATAGTATCCACCAAGGGCATTACCAAAGTTACCGCTGGGGACATCCAAATAAACTTTATCTCCCAATGCAATCGCTTGTTGACGCACTAATTCAAGATAGCTATGAATATGATAGACAAGTTGGAAAATAATACGTCCAAAGTTAACCGAATTAGCGGCGGATAGCTGAATATTTTGTTGTTTTAATTTTGCATTGAAGCTTTCAGAACCTAGCAAGGCTTTGAGTGCTGCTTGTGTATCATCAAAATCACCGTGTACACCGATAACTTTTAGATTTTCAGCATCTTCTGTCACCATTTGCAAACGCTGTACATCAGACGTACCACCATCAGGATATAAGCAAGCAACTTTCACATTAGCACGGTTTTTAAAAGTTTCTAAAGCTGCAGGACCTGTATCACCACTGGTTGCGGCTAAGATAAGATAATTTTCATTTTTACTTTGGGCAATAGAAGATAAAACCCGCCCAAAGGGTTGCAATGCCATATCTTTAAAGGCTCGGGTTGGGCCATGATATAATTCACTAATATAAAGATCATCTTTAACTTTTACTAGCGGAGCTGGGTTAGTGCTATCATCAAAGGCATCGTATAAATCCAATGCTTCATCAATCACATTCGCTTCAATATCTATTTCAAAAGCCAATAAAATATCTCTTGCTAATACTTTATAAGAACTAGCAATATGTTCCTGTAAAAAAGACTCTCCAAGCTGGGGGAGTTTTGAAGGGACATAGATACCACCAAAAGATGACATCGGTGATAAAATAGCTTCTGAAAAGCTAACTTCTAAGGGTAATTGACCATCATTACCGCGTGTTTCTATAAAATTCATTTTCTCTCTCTCCCAACTTAGAAAATTTTAATTCAGTGATTCCACTCGAATACGCATAATTTCACCACAAATAACATCCAATGCTTCAATTTGTTGAATTGCGATATTGATATCTCCTTCATTTACTTTATGCGTTAATAGGATAATATCCACTTGCTCAGCATGATTATTTTCAGGTTCTTTTTGAATAAAGGCTTCGATACTGATATTGCCCTCACCTAAAATCCGAGTTACCTCTGCTAAAACCCCTGCATGATTCTCTGCACACATACGTAGATAATAGGCAGAATCAATCGCTTCAATGGGTAAAATCGGGGTGTCTGCTAATGAGTCTGCTTGGAAAGCAAGATGAGGCACACGATTTTCAGGGTCGCTTGTTAAGACACGTACAACATCAATAATATCGGCAACCACCGCAGAGGCTGTTGGTTCATCCCCTGCCCCAGCACCATAATATAGGGTATGACCTATCGCATCACCATTAACTAAGATGGCATTCATAACCCCGTTTACATTTGCAATCAAACGTTTTTTAGGAATCATAGTTGGATGCACACGTTGCTCAACTCCTGCTTTAGTACGACGTGCAATTCCTAAATGCTTGATATTGTAGCCAAGCTCAGAAGCATAGGCGACATCATCACGGCTAATTTTACTAATGCCTTCTGTATAGGTTTTTTCAAATTGCAGTGGAATACCAAATGCAATCGAGGAAAGAATAGAAAGCTTATGCGCAGCATCAATCCCCTCTACATCAAAGGTAGGATCAGCTTCGGCATAGCCAAGAGCTTGCGCTTCTGCTAACACATCATCAAATGCACGTCCTTTATCACGCATTTCGGTGAGAATAAAATTACCCGTGCCATTAATAATCCCTGCTAACCATTCAATATTATTAGCCGCTAATCCTTCTCTTAATGCTTTTATAATAGGAATACCCCCAGCGACCGCCGCTTCAAAAGCAACAATCACCCCTTTTTCTTGTGCCTTAGCAAAAATTTCATTACCGTGTACTGCAATCAATGCTTTATTAGCAGTGACAACATGCTTACCATTCTCAATCGCCTGTAATACCAATTCTTTTGCAGGAGAATAGCCACCAATTAACTCTACCACTATAGAGATATCTGGATCATTGACTACATCAAAAGCATTTTCGGTGATGCGTAAATCACTCATGCCTAATTCATTTGCACGTTCAGGTTCTAGCGTTGCCACATAATCGACAATAATACCTCGCCCTGCTCGACGTGTTATTTCTTTCGCATTACGTTTTAGAACCGTTGCAGTCCCACCACCAACTGTACCTAAACCCAACAAACCTATTTTTATAGGATTCATTTTATTTATTACCTTTTTTATAAAAATATTTCCCTAAGCCTGTAAACAGAGATATTTTAATAGCATTAACCACTGACAAAGTTTAGGTTTTTAATAGAGGCAAGCACATTACATTTGCATCCATTCGGTGTCAATAGTGTAAAATGGGTCTGATTAGAAGCGCAGAATATTCTTTGAAACTTCCTTACAATTTTTTGGAAATTAATATGAAATTTAGTGAAGAACATGATGATAAACAGTTTGTCATCACAGGTTATGATGATCAAAGCATTCATATAAATAATCAGCATTTTAATCAAGGTTTTATCCTAACATTAGATCACTTTAAACCTGACTGGACACCTCGGATTTATGCCGATCTTGAAGTCACGCATTTAAATGATATTTTTGAACTAAAACCTGAGCTTATTTTATTAGGGACAGGGGAAAAACAAGTCTTTCCACCCAAAGAAATTTACCTAAGTTTAATACATTCTAAAATTGGATTTGAGGTAATGAATACTCAAGCAGCTTGTAGAACTTTCAATATCTTAACAGCAGATAACAGAAATGTAGCAGCCGCTTTGTTCTTTAAGTGAGCAAAAAAAGAGCTTGATTCTCCCTATTATACTCCTATAGTCTGAACTACAAGGAACTTCCAAGTAATAAATCTACCCATCCTACTTGCCCTTTTACTCCTGATTGAATCCTCTCAATCGTTGCGTAGAACAACTATGCGCCTCTTGAGATAATCCAATCAGAAGCAAAAAATCTGCGTGATATAGGTAAATTTATTACTTGGAAGTTCCTAAGCTATACAGGCACACTATCATAAATAGAGGTAAAGGATTATCGATACCATGAATATAAAACATCATTTCAAGTCAGTTATTTTAGCAAGCGCATTGGTATTAAGTTTTGGTGCTATAGCAACTAGTTTTGCTAATACCCAAGGCTATCAGGTCATTAACGTTGCGACTTGGGATGCTTTAAATATGCGTAGTGGTCCAGGTACTGGGTTTGATATCGTCGGCTCAATTCCAGCTAATACCAATGGAATAGCCCTCACAAACGAAGAGAGGGATGTAGGTGGATCTTTATGGGTGAAGGTAATCTGGAATGGTCAAACGGGTTGGGTCAATAAACGCTTTTTAACCATTGCTAAAGCTTCTGTTAATCCTGACAACGTAAACATCACCTATGGAACTCAACATACTCATCCTGCTACTCGATGCACAAGTGCTATTACACATAGTCACAGTGGCCCTGCAGGACATACACACAGCTACAGTTGTAATAACAATACAGTACCAACTGTGCCATTAAATAATATGAAACAAACCTATTATAATCCTAATAACACTGATATTTATGGAAATCAGAGAGTTGTGTTTACAAATAATAATATACAAAACAACAATCCGAATACACATACCCATCCTGCCAATCAATGTACCCGCTCAAAAACACATACTCATGCCAATGGAGCTGTTAGGCATACCCATCGTTATAGCTGTGGAGGCCGAGGTCGCTCTGCTCAACAGGTAACACAACAATATCCAACTTATTATGGAAGCACTAACTTACAACATACTCATACAAAAAGTCAGTGCGCTAGTGCCATTAGTCATTCTCACAAAAATGGTGATACTATTCATCGTCATGAATGTCCTACTACTAATAGGGGGCGACGCAGTTCAACAGGCTGGACTCACACTCATCCTGCAAACTCTCTAACCCGTGCTACTACCCATTCGCACCCCTATCAAGACCCCAGACATACCCATTTCTATGGGCGTAGATAATTTTTTTCTTAGATTACTAATGTTACGTAAGCTCGGATCTTACCATTGTATTTTAGTAGAAATTTCGCTCATATATGTTGTCGGCTGGCGATGCGCGGACAGATTACACTTGAATTTTACCTTAGTGCGATGCGCATCTTAGCCGACCTACCGCGCTAGAATTTAATAGGCGAGGCAACTTTAAAGACTCCTTAAATATTTTAATTTTTCCGCAATTTTAATTTCTAAGCCTCGATCTACTGGCTCGTAGTAAATCTGTTCTCCTAATTGATCAGGAAAATAGCTTTCACCTGCCGCAAAGGCATTGCTTTCATCATGGGCGTAGCGATAGTTTTTACCATAGTCTAATTTTTTCATTAATTGAGTCGGTGCATTGCGTAGATGCATTGGCACATCTAATGAGGCAGACTGTTTAGCCTCTTTCATTGCCGCTTTATAGGCTTTGTAGACCGCATTACTTTTTGCAGCAGAGCCTAGGTAAATAATGGCTTGCGCGATGCTTAATTCACCTTCGGGACTGCCTAGTCGTTGATAAACTTCCCACGCATTCAAGGCCAATGTCAAAGCTCGTGGATCAGCATTGCCAATATCTTCAGAGGCGATACGCACCACTCGACGCGCAATATACAAAGGGTCACAACCACCTTCTAGCATACGACAAAACCAATAAAGCGCAGCATCGGGGTTAGAGCCACGTATTGACTTGTGCAAAGCTGAAATTTGCTCATAAAAAATATCCCCTTTATGATCAAACCGTTGCCTTGTTTCGCTGATTATCTCATCAAGAATACTTTCATCAATCAATAAGCCATGCTCTGTTTTAATCGCAAGATCAACCGCAATTTCTAACCAATTTAAAGCCCGCCGAGCGTCACCATCCGCGGCTTTAGCCAATTGGGATAATACCTTCTCATCCATCTGTATTTGTTGTTGTCCAAAACCTTGCTCTTCATTGTTTAATGCTGATTTTATGATAGTTTCAATCGCCTTACGATCAAGTGGACGTAAGACATAAACCCGCAGACGTGATAACAATGCATTATTTAATTCAAAAGAAGGGTTCTCGGTGGTCGCTCCAATAAAAAAGAAAGTACCTTTTTCAATATGCGGTAAAAAAGCATCTTGCTGGGCTTTATTAAAACGATGCACTTCATCAACAAATAATACCGTAGCACGCTGCTCTACTTTACGAAGCTGTTTTGCCTCAGTCACCGCTGCACGAATATCTTTAACCCCAGCAAGAACGGCTGATAAAGTAATAAATTGAGCACCGCTGTAATGAGAAATTAATTTGGCAAGTGTAGTTTTTCCTGTTCCGGGTGGTCCCCAAAATAACATTGAGTGCAGATGATCATTAATAATCGCCCTTTGTAAAGGCTTTCCCTCTGCCAGCAAATGGCTTTGTCCAATATATTGCTCTAAATTATATGGTCGCATTCTTTCTGCGAGGGGTTGATATTGATTATCTGAAAAGAGAGGAAGGGATGACATGATGAGGACTCTAGCAGAATGGTTTAAAGACGATGCTTTGCTTGGCGTTTATTTGCTGTACCTATTTTATGGCTTTTCTTTATTAGCTGTTGCTGTAGGAATATAGGTAAACCTTTTTGCCCACTACGTCGATAGTCTTGCTCTAAAGCCAATTTTAAGCGCTCTTTATCAGACTTCATTTCCTCTATCATCACGGTATAAATCAAATCAAATAAACGCTTTAACGCTATTTTCCATGTACTACCTGTCAGTTTATAAAGCGCATCACTTAAGCACATAAAGCGATCAAAAGGAGTATCTCGTAAGATAAGCGGTAATGTATGAGGAAAGCGCCCTGAGTTGGCAATCATATCCCAATAACGAGCAAAACGACCAACACGTTGCAAAGTTAGAAAGTCAATATCACGGGTGCTTAAAATATTATAAGGAGGCAAGGGATTATAGCGTAGTTGATATTTATCGTTATGACGATTAATTGGAGCACCTCGTAACCGCTTTAAAATACCCATTTGAATTTCTTGAGGCTTCAATGACACCAATAAATCGAAGCTTTTAGCAAAATTTTCCAGAGTATCTTGTGGCAAGCCGAAAATGAGATCAGCGTGAATATGCGCCCCTGTGTGTGTTCTTAACCAGCGTAAATTTTCACAGGTTTTTTTATTGTCCTGCCGACGACTAATTAAAGCTTGAATTTCAGGATCAAAGGTTTGCACACCGATTTCAAATTGCAATGATTCCGCAGGAAATCGTATTAAAACCTGCTTTAATTTATCGGGTAAATTATCGGGAATAACTTCAAAATGCAGATAGAGATCATCACTCATTCTCTCTAAAAAGAATTCCAAAATAGTGACACTAGTGGCCACTTTTAAATTAAAGGTGCGATCAATAAATTTAAAATTACGCGCCCCGCGTTGATGCAGATAATCCATTTCCTTCAAAAAAGCGGCTAATTCAAAAGGCTTTGAGGTTTTATCCAATGATGATAGGCAAAATTCACATTTAAACGGACAACCGCGTGACGCTTCTACATAAATAATACGATTTTCAATATCCTCTTGATTATATAAATCATAAGGCAAAGTGAGTTTATCCAGCCCCACCACATCTCCTTGGATTATTTTATTAAGCGGCTTACGCCCTTGTAAAATTTGCTCGCAAAGTAAACGAAAACTAATCTCCCCTGCTCCCATCACCACATAATCCGCCAAATCAACCACATCAGGCTGATCAGGAATATGACTCACTTCTGGACCACCTAATACAATAACCAGCTGAGGGGAAATTTGTTTGAGCAAAGAAACGCTTTGCATTACTTCATTCACATTCCAAATATAAACAGAAAAAGCAACGATTTTAGGTTGTTTGTTTAATAGTTTCTCGACAATATCCAGAGGACGATGATGAATAGTAAATTCATCCAAACTAGTCACTGCTTGCAACTCACCTAAATTGGCATACAAATAACGTAAACCAAAGGCACTATGGATATAACGTGCATTCAATGCGGTTAGGATAATATCAGCAGTCTCTAAAACAACAATGGGGGACATTAGGAAATTTCAAATAAAGACAAAAGGACAAGTAAAATTGGTAGAATCATTACTTGTAATCTCCTTAACCTTCTTGAATTAATCTCAGCATATCAGCCGAATTCATACTACCACTCATATTACTACCTTCTAAGAGGCTATCGGCAAGATCACGTTTATGCTGATGTAGTTTGACAATTTTTTCTTCAATGGTATTTTCTGCGACTAAACGATAGATAGTCACAGGACGCGTCTGCCCAATACGATGTGCGCGGTCTGATGCTTGGTCTTCTACCGCAGGATTCCACCAAGGATCCATATGAATCACATAGTCTGCCGCAGTCAAATTAAGTCCTGAACCACCTGCTTTTAAGCTGATTAAAAACAAATCTCCTTTTCCATTTTGAAAATCTTCAACGCCTTGTCGTCGTTTCCCTGCTGGAGTAGTACCATCAAGGTATTGATAAGAAATACCTTGTTTATCTAAATATTGTTTAATAATGGTGAGATGCTTAACAAATTGACTAAAAATCAATGCTTTATGTTTATTGTCACGTAACTCCTCGACTAGCTCTGCAAAGCGTTCTAATTTACTACTCGGTAAAGTACTTTCAGGCATAATCAATTTAGGATGACAACTAGCAAGACGTAGCTTGGTAATCGCAGCTAATACTTTAAGGTGATCCGAACCTTTTTCCTGCTTATTTTTAGCAGCAAGATTATACAACGCCTTTTGTCGTACCGCTTCATACATAGCACGCTCTTTTTCTGATAAGGGAATGGTTAGCGTAATTTCTGTTTTAGGCGGCAATTCATCTAATACCTCTGTTTTTAGACGACGCAGTATAAAGGGTTGAATCAATCGTTTCAGGTGTTGAC
>JALVEA010000101.1 GCA_027008665.1 Thiotrichaceae bacterium
AGGTGGTACGAAATAAAACAAAGTTTAAGAGCGTTTTAAGTAATTGTTACTAGGATTATTGTTCTTTAACTCAAAAAAAATTTTCTTTCTCTCTTGAAATCATTTCCTTAAACCTTACTTTATTACGCAGTTATCTAATGGGTTGGTATAGCAATCTGAATTTGTTTTAACTTTTGACTCAGAGTATTCGAGAAGACCATACCATATACCCTGAAAAAGTCATCACCAAGAGAAACACTAATTATGAATAGCGAAAAAAATTCAGCTGAGCAAGCCACGGGCGCAGCAAATACTGAGGAAAAAGTAGAGCAACCATCAGTCAATGATGATGTAAATGCTGTTAATCAAGTGGGGGACGAATATGTTGATGCATCTAATTCAGAGCAAGGAGAAGAGGCTGGAGATGCGATTGAGCAGTTGCGTGAAGAGTTAGCTCGGGCAGAGGAGAAAGCGGCGGAAAGTTGGGAGACATTAGTTCGTTTGCAAGCGGAGATGGATAATCAACGTAAACGCAGTGAAAAGCAGTTGTCAAACGCGCATAAATTTGCAGTACAAAAATTTGTCGAACAGCTTTTGCCTGTAATTGATAGTTTGGAAATGGGGTTAAAAGCTGAGGGTGATATTGAGAGTATTCGTGAGGGAATGGAGCTGACATTGAAGCAGTTTGAATCCTTAATGGAAAAGCAGAATTTGGTTTCTATTAATCCGCTGGGTGAAAAGTTTGATCCTGATTTACATCAGGCTATGGCAATGCAACCGAGTGATGAGTATGCAGATGGCATGGTTTCTGCTGTGATGCAGAAAGGTTATACCTTAAATGAGCGTTTAGTTCGTCCTGCAATGGTGATGGTTGTAAAGAATGGATAGTTTATATCTATTGTATTTATCTTGTATAAAATTGTTGGCGATTAGCTTGAATTATACAAAATAAACCTTATTTAACTAGCTATCTTGGAAACATACAAAATATAAAACAAGACTCGTTAGCGAGCCGTAAAAAAATTGGAGAAAATTATGGGAAAGATTATTGGAATCGATTTAGGTACTACGAATTGTTGTGTTGCAGTAATGGAAGGGGACAGTTCTAAGGTAATCGAAAATGCGGAAGGTGATCGTACTACCCCTTCTATTGTGGCATTTTCTGATGATCAGGTGTTAGTAGGCCAACCTGCTAAACGTCAAGCAGTTACAAATCCTGAAAATACTTTATATGGCATTAAGCGTTTAATCGGGCGTACTTTTGCTGAGGATGCGGTACAAAAGGATATTAAATTAGTACCTTATAAAATTATCAAGGCCGATAATGGGGATGCATGGATTGAGGCGAATGGAAAGAAAATGTCGCCTCCTGAGATTTCTGCGCGTATATTACAAAAATTAAAAAAGGATGCTGAATCTTATTTAGGTGAAACTGTAACAGAAGCGGTTATTACTGTTCCTGCTTATTTTAATGATTCTCAACGTCAAGCAACTAAAGACGCAGGTAAAATTGCAGGTTTGGAAGTTAAGCGTATCATTAATGAGCCAACAGCGGCGGCTCTTGCATTTGGTATGGATAAATCATCAGGGGATAGAACCATTGCTGTTTATGATTTAGGTGGTGGAACGTTTGATGTTTCCATTATTGAAATTGCAGAGATTGATGGTGAATATCAGTTTGAAGTGCTTTCTACTAATGGTGATACTTTCCTCGGTGGTGAAGATTTTGATATGCGCTTGATCGACTATCTTGCCGATGAGTTTAAAAAGGATAACGGTGTTGATTTACATAATGATCCATTAGCATTACAGCGTCTTAAAGAGGCGGCGGAAAAGGCTAAAATTGAGTTATCCTCAACCTCCCAAACGGATGTCAATCTTCCTTATGTAACCGCTGATGCATCCGGACCGAAGCATTTGAATGTTAAAGTGACCCGTGCAAAACTAGAGTCATTAGTAGAGGATTTGGTCAAGCGCACGATTGATCCTTGTGCTACTGCCTTAAAAGATGCTGATTTATCTGTCAGTGAAATTAACGATATTATTTTGGTAGGTGGTCAGTCACGTATGCCAATGGTTCAAGAAGAAGTGGCTAATTTCTTTGGTAAAGCGCCTCGTAAAGATGTAAACCCTGATGAAGCAGTCGCGGTCGGTGCGGCGATTCAAGGGGGTGTATTGGGCGGAAGTGTGACCGATGTTCTGTTATTGGATGTGACTCCATTGTCTCTAGGTATTGAAACCATGGGTGGGGTGATGACTAAATTAATAGAGAAAAACACTACTATTCCAACGAAGGCTCAACAGACGTTTTCTACCGCAGATGATAATCAAAATGCAGTGACAGTGCATGTGCTTCAAGGTGAGCGTGAGATGGCATCTGGAAATAAGTCATTAGGTCGTTTTGATCTAACGGATATTCCACCTGCACCGCGTGGTCAACCTCAAATTGAAGTGAGCTTGGATATTGATGCTAATGGTATTTTGAATGTTTCCGCTAAAGATAAGGCAACAGGCAAAGAACAGTCGATTGAGATTAAAGCCTCTTCTGGTTTATCCGATGAAGAAGTAGAGGCAATGGTAAAAGATGCTGAGGCACATGCAGAAGAAGATAAAAAAGCACGCGCATTAATTGATGCCCGTAATCAAGCCGATGGTATGGTGCATTCAACTGAAAAGTCACTTAAAGATTTAGGTGATAAAATTGATGCGGCTGAGAAAACAAAAGTCGAAACGATTATTAAAGACTTAAAAGAGTTGATTAAAGGCGATGATAAAGAGGCGATTGATAAAAAATCTCAAGAGCTAATGGAAGCATCAGGCGCACTAGCACAGGCGGCAGCAACAGCACAAGGCGATGCTGCATCTGCTGGAGGAAGTGAGCAAGCAAAAAAAGATGCGAAAGCCGCGGCTGATGATGATGTAGTTGATGCAGAGTTTGAAGAAGTTGATGATAAGAAGAAAAAGTAAAAAATATTTTTCTTCCTATGTTCCAGTATAGGATATTTGGACTTGAATAAGCGGTAAATAACTGGAATTTCACAGGCACGAGAGAACACGCTTCTCTTGGGCCTTGTTTTGTTTTTAGGATAATGAAATGTCTAAACGAGATTATTACGAAATATTGGGTGTACAAAAAAACGTAAGCGAGAAAGATTTAAAACGAGCTTATAAACGTTTAGCCATGAAGTTACATCCCGATAGAAACCCAGGTGATACGCAAGCAGAAGCTAAATTTAAGGAAGCTGGGGAAGCTTACGAAATTTTATCGAATCAACAAAAACGCGCTGCTTATGATCAATTTGGACATGCAGGTGTTGATCCTTCGATGGGTGGCGGTGGTCATGCAGGTGGGGGGTTTGGTGATATATTTGAAGATGTTTTTGGTGACATCTTTGGTGGGCGAGCTGGCGGAGGGGGCGGTGCTAATCGTGCCTATCGTGGCAGTGATTTACAGTACAATCTGGAATTATCACTTGAAGAAGCAGTATTTGGCAAAAAAGTTGATATTCGTATTCCAAGTAAAGAACGCTGTGAGCCTTGTGGTGGTACAGGTGCTAAAAAAGGGACGAATCCAGACACTTGTTCAACTTGTCAGGGAATGGGGCAAGTGCGTATTCAACAAGGTTTTTTTGCGGTACAACAAACCTGTCCTCACTGTCGGGGAGCAGGCAAGGTAATTAAAGAACCTTGTACGAGTTGTCATGGTCAAGGAACAGTTGATCGACAAAAAACATTGGAAGTGACTGTACCGATGGGGGTTGATACGGGAGATCGTATCCGTCTTTCAGGAGAAGGCGAAGCAGGGGTTAATGGTGGACAATCAGGTGATTTATATGTGCAAATTACACTAAAAAAACACGATTTATTTGTACGTGATGATACTAATTTACTTTGTAATGTTCCTATTCGCGTGACTACCGCAGCATTAGGTGGTGAAGTGTCTGTACCGACCTTGAAAGGTGAAGTAACGTTAAAAGTTCCTGCAGAAACACAAACAGGTAGAACTTTCCGTCTGCGAGGTAAAGGCGTTAAATCGGTGCGTAATGCGGTGACAGGTGATTTATTATGCACGGTTATTGTTGAAACACCTGTTAATCTGACTAACTTACAAAAGACACTCTTTGAAGAGCTTGAAGCCTGTCTTAAAAATGGCGGGGAGCGTCATAGTCCGCAAGAACATGGTTGGGGAAATAAAGCTAAATCATTTTTTGAAGATATTAAAGGATGGTTTGATTCTGAAAAAGAAGCAACTAATAAGAAAAAATAGAGAATCAATATGATAAAAATAGCGATTGTAGGTGCGGCAGGACGAATGGGAAAGATTCTTGTCGAAGCCTGTCATGAAAATAAAAATGCAGTATTAACAGTAGCAACCGAATATCCTAAAAGCTCTTTAATTGGTGCAGATGTAGGTGAAGTTGCAGGTATTGGTAAGAATGGTGTGATTATTGCTCCATCGCTTGATGACGCTGAACAAGACTGCGATGTAGTGATTGATTTTACTCGTCCTGAGCCAAGTATTTCGCATCTTAATTGGTGTTTAAAAAACAATAAAAAACTTGTATTAGGAACAACAGGCTTTAGTGAAGAGCAAAAAGCACAGATCCAACAAGCAGGCGAAAGTAGTGCCTTAGTGTTTGCGGCAAATTACAGTGTCGGTGTCACTCTGAGCTTAAAATTACTGGATACAGCCGCCCGCATTATGGGGGAGGGTGTGGATATTGAAATTATAGAAGCCCATCATCGTCATAAAGTAGATGCCCCTTCAGGTACTGCTTTGCGTATGGGGGAAGTGGTTGCCGATGCTTTAGGGAGAGATTTGAGCAAATGTGCGGTCTACTCTCGTGAAGGCATAACGGGCGAGCGTGATCGTAATAGTATTGGTTTTCAAACAATTAGGGCAGGGGATATTGTGGGCGAACACACGGTAATGTTTGCAGATATAGGGGAGCGAATTGAAATTACCCATAAAGCCTCTAGTCGTATGACCTTTGCTAAAGGGGCAGTGCGTTCTGCTGTCTGGGTTGCGAAGAAAGGTTCGGATGAGTGTGGTGTTTTTGATATGCAGGATGTGCTGGGATTGAGATAAATTTTCAATTTTAGAAACTTCCTTATGACCTTATATCAGTCTTTTACTAGATGCTTTCTTTAGCATATTTATGTTTTTTGAAATCCTAACCTATAATTGTACTATCGAAGGCAATTGGAAAAGCTCAATTTTGAGTTTTTTCGAAGGAAAAAATAATAAATATGCAACATCATATACCTAATATAATCAGCGTTTTCAGAATTTTTCTTGTTATTCCCGTCATTTATTATATGTGGCAAGATAACTGGCAAATAGCGTTTTTATTAATGCTCTTAGCAGGTATTAGCGATGGTTTAGATGGTTATATTGCGCGTACCTTTCACTGGGAGTCAGAACTAGGCGCTACCCTAGATCCTATTGCAGATAAAGTATTGCTGGTTTGTATCTTTATTGTGCTTGGGATCAAAGGTATTGTTCCACAGTGGTTGGTTGTTCTTATTATTTCACGAGACGCCATTATTGTAACGGGGTTAATACTTTATAAACTAATGACAAATGAACTAAAAATAAACACATTATTCATTAGTAAAGTAAATACTTCCTTATTAATTATATTGGTGCTATTGCATATGTTTAATTTGGCCATTTCCCCTGTGTCAGAACTTCTTTTTAATATTATGAGTGTTATGATTGTGGTGACAACCGTTGTAAGTGGTGCTTTGTATGTTATTCTTTGGTCAAAATATTTTGTAAGCCACAGCGCTACTAGCAAATGAGGAAGAAAATAATATGACCCAAAGTACACGCTGGTTCTACTTAACCATAATAGCGATCACAGCCTTTTTGCTTTATTTGCTTTCGCCTATTCTATTGCCTTTTGTTTCTGCTGCACTACTTGCGTATTTGGGTGACCCTCTGGTTGATCGACTAGAGGCAATGAAATTATCTAGAACCTTATCGGTGGTAGTGGTATTTCTATTAATTTTTATCTTCTTCCTCCCTTTTCTGCTGTTTTTAATCCCTCTATTAAAAGAACAAATTGGTTCTTTATTGCATCAATTACCCGATTATATTGACTGGTTGGTGGTAAATTTACAGCCAATACTACAAGATAAACTAGGCTTGTCTTTACCAGCGTTGGAAGTCGAACAATTAAAAGAAACCTTTGCGAAAGAATGGACCAATGCAGGTGGTTTTTTTAAAGGATTGATTCGCACTGTATCGCATTCAGGATTAATTGTAGCAGGATGGTTAGCAAATATTATTTTAATCCCCGTTATTACTTTTTATCTACTACGAGATTGGGATAAATTAGTGGCCTATGTGCATGATAGTTTACCCCGTTCTATTGAGGGAAAAGTAACCCAGCTGATGCAAGAGTCAGATGAAGTATTGGGTGCTTTTTTACGTGGACAAATGTTGGTAATGTTGATACTAGCTATCATTTACAGTATTGGTTTGCGTATTATTGGGCTAGAGTTCTCTTTACTTATCGGTCTCTTTGCAGGATTATTAAGTTTTATTCCTTATATGGGTTTAATAGTAGGAATTCTCATCGCGGGGATTGCGATGTTATTTCAAACGCATGATATTACAAATTTATTATGGGTGTTTTTAGTGTTTGGTATTGCACAAGCCATTGAAGGTATGTTTTTAACACCTATTTTAGTGGGGGATCGAATCGGACTGCATCCTGTGACGGTTATTTTTGCAGTCTTAGCAGGGGGGCAACTGTTTGGCTTTTTCGGTATTTTATTAGCACTTCCTGTTTTTGCTGTGATTGCAGTCTTATTACGACATGCACACAAAAAATACAAAGGAAGTAAGATTTATCAAATATAACCATGTCTAAACAATTAACACTGAATATAGCATTGCGTGATGGGCTACGCTTTTCATCTTTTTATTATAAAGATGAAAACAGTCAAACCTATTTTATTTTAAAGGCCTTTTCAGAAGCGTCACAACAAATTGGCATCCAACAAATTTTACTTTGGGGTGACGAACAAAGTGGTAAATCCCATTTATTACAAGCCTGTTGTTACCAGCTAGCAGAGCAGGGACTACATGCAAGTTATCTGCCCCTAAAAATACTCTCATCGCATGGTACTCAAATATTATCAGGTTTACAGCACTCAGATTTAATTGTTATTGATGATATTGATAACATTTTAGGTGATAAAAGTTGGGAAGAAGCGCTTTTTAATCTTATTCATCAAGCGCGTCTAGTGGGGCAACGCTTATTATTGAGTAGCACTAAGAATCCAAATGATTTTAAATGCCATTTTTCTGACCTTTTACCGCATTTAATTCAGGGAAGTTGTTATCAATTGATTCCATTAAGCCAAGAAGAAAAACCGCAATTATTACAATTTAGAGCGCAACAACGTGGTTTTTCTCTCAATGATAAAGTTATCGACTATATTTATAAACGATACCCTCAAGATCTTAGATCGTTACTAAAAATCTTGGATACATTGGATCGAGAAAGTTTACAAAAAAAGGCAAAAATAACCATCCCATTTGTTAAGCAGATACTTGGATCAATTAATTAAAGGAGAAAACTAATGGATACAAAATCATTTTTAGATGAGCTCTTAAAAGCAGGCCGTGAATTAGCAGAAAAAGGTCAAACAATAGCCGAAGATAAACTTAATTTAGGTGAATCAGGCGCAACCCGTGATGCCAAACTTTCAGGAATGAAAACAGGCGCTATCGTAGCCAGTGCATTAGCACTTTTATTAGGCACAAAAACAGGGCGCAAAGTCACAGGTTCAGCGATTAAATTAGGTAGCCTAGCCGCCATTGGTGGCGTTGCTTGGAAAGCCTATCAAAACTATCAAGATAAAAAAGGAATAACCGACGCAAAAGACAACGTCACCTCCATTAATGAACTAGATAATAAAGAAGCCAATCAACGTAGCGTTACCCTATTAAAAGCAATGATCGCCGCCGCAAAAGCAGATGGGCATGTAGCGGATGAAGAATTAGCCGAAATTAATAAGCAAATCAAAAATCTAGGTTTAGAAGGTGACACCGCTAAGATTATCCAAGAAGAATTAGCAAAACCTTTAGATATTGCCGAAATAGCGGCATTAGCAGAAGGCGATGAAGCAAAAGCTGCGGAAATTTATTTAGTATCCGCCGTAGTCACCAATAAAGAAAATGATAAAGAACGTCAATATTTAGCTGACTTAGCCAAAGCAATGAAGATTCCTGAAGAGTTATTAGCAGAATTGAATGCTTATAATGATCAAGACAATTAAGTAATTTACACTTTTTCCACCACGTCATTGCGAGGAGCTTTTTAAATTTATTCACAAACGATGAAATCACATGGGGTGTTTGTTTGCTTGATTGCAAAGACAAAGGATTTGCTCCTGATTACACAATTTGTGATGGCGGAAAAGGATTGCGAGCAGGACAGCATGAAGTAATGCCTGATGTTCCTTGTAATGGTGATGTCTTTCATATTGAAATGGAAATAGGAAAAGTATCCAGAATGCCAGTTACGATATTCGCCCCATTCGTGTTGCCCTACAACAGCAAAAAGCTGATTTATTGGGTACTTATTGCTCGCTAAAATAGCGTTATTCTCTATTTAAGGTTTTTTGATTTTTCTTCACAACGTTGAGGAGGATATTTTTATGCCTATGTTACCTAAGAATAGGCTGTTTTGAACTATGCCATAAAACACCTTTTTATTTTTGAATTAGAGCCAATTCATTCGCAATAATGTCACCACTTTCGGTTAATTTTCCAATCACTTCAATCCAAGTTTCTGCTGTCTTTAAACGTGAAAAATAGACCGTTTTAGACAGGTCATTAGCCTCAGCATCGAGATAAAGAGTATCCTCATTAACGCTAATATTTTTACCAAAGACAGACAGGGTTTGTGCTTCTGGATTCACTTGATCAATAAGACCTGAGAATAATACAGAACCAGTGCTGGCAATTTTACTCAAACGATCAGCAATCAGTTTTCCATCTGCATAATGAGCAATAATTAATACTGTTTCACCTACAACAAATTGTTGTAAATTAAGGGTGGTAACGCTTTGCTGGGTATCATCTGAAAATAGAGTGAAATTATTAATAGTAATGCTTTTGTCTAAAAGAACAATGCGACTATTGATTACATCAATGCTTTCAATATTAGCTTCTAAGGTTATATCTGAATGGCTATTATTTAAGCCGTTATTACCTAAATTGTTATCTAATATTTTCACCTCCTTTGCCTCCAATATATTTTTCTGATTAACTGTTCCTCTGATAATAATATGTGAGTTCATTATAAGACCATTCGCTACGTTGCTATCAAAACTTGCTTCTGAGCTAGCAGGGGGAGCGATATCGAGATTAATGGCAAAGTTAGAGAGTGCATCAGGTTCAGTTACATAGCCTTCTATTTCATAATAAACCCCCGCTTCTAAGGTCTCATTAAATGGCGCAATAGAAGAGGCTTGTAATGTATTATTTTGAATTTCTTGCTGGGTATTAATAATGAGATAAAGCCCTTCTTTTAACTCAGCTAGTGTCATTTGCTTGAATTCCGCCAATGAATAATCAATCTTGAGTTGATTTAGCTTAAATGTTTGAGCTGATAGGTTGAGATCACTAATATAGCCTTCTAGTTTTAAGTTAGCCCCTGCAATAAACTGTTCGGAAATTAATTTAATACTGGTGGCAATAATGCCTGTTTTAGTAACAAATCCTGATACCTCAACTTGATTATTTAAGGCTAAATCAGAAAGAAGCTCAAAACCATGAAAAACAGTGAGTTTATCTGTTGTAATTTTTTGCCCCATGATTTCAATGATATTTTTTGATGCAATGGCTGTAACCGTTCCCTCTAAAATATTTGAAAAAACAACCTCCGTTGCAATGCCTGTTTTTCTATTTTCATCCCTTATGCCAATAATTTTAACAATCTCTCCCGTGTTAAAATCATCTTGATTTTCAAAGCGGATACCATTACGCATAAAGGTCGCATTATCTGTATTAAATTTAATCCCATTGACATAAATGCTCCCAAATGCAGTCACTCTTCCCATGGTGACTCCAGTACCTCCTAATCCATCAGAGACTTGTAATGATGAACTATTACAAGCACTGAGAAAAATAAGCAGAAGTATCAGGTGAATTTTTATTACTAACTGAGAAAAAAAGGTTTTACTGTTGTTAATCATATTATTTTTCTTCCTTATGGTAAGAATAGAGTCCGATATTGATGCGTTGATGATGATTAGCTTTAGCAGTATCTTGTAGTTTTAATTGCATAGCGCGTTCATTGATAGCAAGCAACATTTCCATTCCTTTATCTGCTACTATTTTTTGTAGCTCTTGAATAGATTCTTCACTTAAATCATCATAATAAACACAACGCTCAAAAAATGGAGGCTTTTTACCCAGTAGATTATCTGTTGCAGCACTGAAATGGTCGGAGATATTATGACCAAGGAAAAAGGCTTTCTCATTAAAGTCTGTATTAGGAATAATCGCTTCAATATGCAAGCTGAGATCTTTATTTTCATCCAGTGATACAATGCCAAGACGCAACCATTCATCAAGCACTACGCGTGGACGAATATCCTGTTTACACACCTCCTGCACTAATGACTGAAAGCTTGGTTGGTTTTTATCTGCTTGAAAAGGAAGTTTTAATGGTTTTTTTTCGTTATCTAAATAATATTTTTCAGCCAGCCAACGTGCAATAATTCGAGTGCTGATATCAACACTTTCAGGTGTTTTTTTATCCGTATTAGCTTGATTTCTTAGTCGTTTAATATCTTTTCGATGGATTCCTGTCAATAAGCTTAAACGTGTATCTGTTTGTTTTTTATTAGGTAATTTGAATTCATTATCAGCAACCTCGACATAAACACTCTTTAGAATTTCTGCTAATTGTGGAAATGAAATCCTGAAATTAAGCAACAAACGCACTAAGGGGTATAGCACCTTGCGTACAGCATTCATTAATGCGCTAGGGATATTAATGGCTTGTTTTGAATTGATTTCATTCTTCATAATAGTCAGTTTATCATTTTGAGGGAAATATTCCCCTTCTATATTTTATAATGTCTTTCAATGACCATTAGTAGGGTCACTTATGGGCTTTTATCTGTATTGTTGGGTTTTTTAAATTAATCCTTCCTATACTTCTGTTACTCGCAACGGATTGTGAGGTATTAAAGTACAACTTAAATCATAAGTTTGTTAAGTAATACAGAGGCAATGGAATGAATAAAAAAGGACGTTATTATGCCGCATGGATTAGCGGCTTTTTTATAGCTTCGGCACTATTATTGAGTGCCTGCTCTTCTGATAAAGAAGACAACGCGACACTCGCAGAGACTAGCTCCACGCAGCCTCAAACGAATCCAGCTATTATTGTCAACGCTTCAGAAAATACCCCTCCCTTATCTGAACGCCCTCCGTTTAGTCAGCTTATTTTAAAGAAAATATCAATTGATTATCCTTATACACCTGAACCTAGTTTTAAAGCTTATATTAATAAATTACGAGCAAGAATTGATAATAAAAATATGCGCACCATGCAAGGTGAACTTTCACCAAATTTTATCTGTTTAGGCCCTGCTTGTACTGAAGGTTTACCGATAGCACAGCAGTTTGAATCTTTAGTCAAAAACTTAGGCGATAAGCCTTGGCAACGTTTATTAAAATTAGTCAAAACAAAACATTATCAACAGGTTAATGGTCATATTTGTGGTCCTGCTCGAATCAATTTTATTGGTGAAGGTAGAGATAGAGTAGCAGGAAAAAGCTGGGGATATATCAATGCTAAAGATGTTCGTTTACGCAAACAAGCAAATATAAAAGCAAGGATTATAACTCATTTAAGTCATGATGCAGTTAGATTGCTATCTGTTTCAAAAGTAGATAAAAGAGGTCGTCAATGGATTAAAGTTGAAACATTAAAGGGAGAAAAAGGTTTTATTGTTGAGAAATATTTTCTAATGCTAAATCCTCAGCAAGTTTGTTATCAGAAAATTGAGGGTGAATGGAAAATTTCTGGGTTTAGATCACCCTAATCTTTAGAGACTGTGCAAGTACTCCTGCTAACTATTACTATGCTACTATTTGTCGCTTCAATATTTAGGAAGAAAAAAGCATGGAGAGTCAACTGTGGATTATAGGCTGTGGTGATATTGGGCGGCGTGTTGTTAATCTTTATATCCAACAAAGCAAACAACAACTGCAAAAGATCAATATCAGGGCACTTATTAGTAGCCAAGCATCAAAAAAGCGTTGTGAAGCACTAGGAATTAAAGCAACAGTTTTAAATTTGGATAATATAAATACAAATAAAGCAATAAATTTTAGTCAAAACATAGAAAACACAAAACTCTTTTATTTTGCCCCACCGCCACCTATAGGAAGAGAAGATATTCGTTTTAGAAAGTTTCTAGCTTCTTTATCTTATCAGCCAAAACGCATTGTTTTAATCAGTACCACGGGGGTTTATGGGGATGCAAAAGGTGCTTGGATTGATGAAAAAACTCCTGTTAATCCACAAGCAGATCGTGCTTATCGACGTTTATCGGCAGAATATTTTTTGCAACAATGGGCGCAAAAATATCAACGTGAATATATTATTCTTCGCGTTGCAGGTATTTATGCCAAAGATCGTTTACCGCTTACACGTTTGAAAAAAGGGTTAGCGGTTATTAATGCTACAGAAGCTGCTTGGACGAATCGTATTCATGCCGATGATTTAGCGATGATTTGTAAACAGGCGATGGAGTCAAGTTTCAGTGGTGAAATTTATAATGTTACTGATGGGCATCCTAGCACTATGACAGAGTATTTTAATCAAGTCGCTGATTATGCTGGTTTAGAGCGTCCTCCACAGATTAATATGCAACAAGCAAAAACAACTTTAAGTACAGGTATGCTGTCTTATTTAAGCGAATCACGTCGTATTAGTAATCAAAAAATGCTGGATCAGTTAGGCGTAGAATTACAATTTCCTGATTTGAAACGAGGATTAAGTAGGAGGTCATAAGAACAAAAAAAATGTTAGATTTATTGCGCCCTCCTACTTAAGCATTCACACAAAATTTAACTCTGCTATATTGCCTTACCTTTGATAGTCAACAACACACGTTTTATGAGTACATTAATTTATTCCCTTATCACAATCCCTGATTTCGCTACAGGCGCCAAACTTCATAATTTGCGAAGCTTAGATAATAGTGGAACTGCAAAAGCATTATTTCATTTGCAAGCACAAAAGACAGGTAATGAGTCACTACCTAGCTATTTGCAACATATCATTGCTATTTCCATTGTGTTATCAGACCAAGAAGGCAAGATACAAACGCTAACTTTAAAAGATGATCAAGAAGTTGATATTTTAAATACTTTTTTTGATATTGTTGAAAATTATCAACCAACACTTATTACATGGGATGGAGAATATTTTAATTCTGAGGTGATTAATTATCGAAGCATTAAACAGGCAGTGAAGATTTCACCACATTATGAAAACAAAACACATCATTTTAATTTGAATAATGCCATGGTTTTTAGTTCAGCCATAACACCGCTTGAAGATATTGCAATATTATTAGGGTTAGAGGCGCAAGAAAATAAAAGTAGCCGCGTGATTTGTGAACACTATCTAGCAAAAGAATACGATACTTTATATGACTATAATGAAAGCAATGCGCTTAATATCTATCAAATTTATTTGCGTTATCAGCTTTCGCACGGAGTCATGCTTAAGAAAGCTTATCTTTGTGAGGGGTAAGCAACAGCTCAATATAATCTACTAATATCATACAATATGAGCTATTATCGTTTGCTATGAAGATGATGAAAATAGGTAAAGTTGCAGATTTACTGGGTGTTTCAATTCAAACATTGCATAACTGGGAAAAAACAGGAGAGCTTGTTCCTGATAGAAAAACACAAGGTGGAACGCGCTATTATGATGTTGATAAACTGTTAAATAAACCTGAGCAAGAAAAATGAAAGGAACACGTATTTATATCAGCGATGCTTTAAATCAAGGTAAATATATTGCCTTGGTGTTACAGGCTGAATTATTGGGCTTGGTACGAGATGAAGTTTGGCAACGTTTTGGCTCAATTAATGGGGTTGGTATAAGCCATCGTAAG
>JALVEA010000102.1 GCA_027008665.1 Thiotrichaceae bacterium
GCCTGTTTCTTGAACGGTGTCACGAATCTCTACCATGCTATCTACTGTTTTAGATACCGATTGATAAGCTTTTTCGGTTGCTTTGGTAGTGGCATTGGCAATATTGTTGGTCAATAAAGATGATTTTGCAATTTGCTTTAGACGTTCGATTAAGAAACCTACTGCTTTAGAGGTTTGTTGTGCTTCTACACGCTCAGATTCAGCCAATGCTTTAACCGTGGCGGTGTGTTCATCAACGGTTTGCGAGGTGGCTTCTACGGTGAGCGCAATAGTGCGTACTTTCTTTAATACGTCCGTGGTATCCATTGCTAATTGATTGATCGCATCGGCTAGTGGTCCTGTTGCATCCTCGGTCACAGTTGCGCGAACGGTTAGGTTTCTTTCACTTAAATCAGCAACAGATTCTAGTAGAGAAAATACCGAATTATTTAATATTTCATTTTCTTTTTGGATATTGACTTCAACAATATCTCGTTCGTCGAGTAGCAGATTTAATGCGGATCCTAATTGTGCTAATTCATGTTTTCCTGTTATATCAGTACGTGCTTTTTTATTGCCTTTACTTAGCTCATCAATGGTGGAAGTTAGCGATTGGGTTTGCTTAGCAATTGAATGAAACACTAAATAGCCTATTAATACTAATAAGAAAAGGGTTACAGCCAATAATATAAGGATGGTGTTTTCATCTTTTTGGGTTACGTCTAAGGTAGTGCTAATTTGTTTATTTGTTAATTCAATATCTTCTCGTTGATGGCGAGTAACTGCTTTTATAAGAGGATTCATACGTTCGTACATTTCCTCTTTTATAAAAAGGGTTAAATAAGCATGATTTTCATTTTGGACAATTTTAATAACGTCATCCATTGCGGCTAAAAACTCAGGCATTGCATTTTTTGCTGTCAGTGCACCTAAGTCTTTATGTTGAAGGTCAATGGCGTTATAAGTATTAAATAGCTTGAATTGTTTTTTTATTTTATCTCGTGTTTCAGTCAATAGCTTGAGTCCATCATTCCAAGTCTTTTTACCATCTTCAATATCAAAAATAGTTTGACGCACTTGTGTATGAATATTAGCTAATAAGTTATGTGCTAGAAGCAACATATCCGTTCTAGCGGTGATTTGATCCAATGTCGTATTATTGTTATCTAGTGTTTTAAAAGTGAGGCTTCCGAGTATTACAGTGAGAATAATCGGTACTAGCACTAGTATTGCTAAACGTTTTATTAAGCTAAGTTTTTCAAACCCAAATATTTTGTTCATAACGTTCTAACCTTTGTGTAAATTTCGATATATTGTTCGAGATAGATGAGCAATAAATCTTGAACGGATTAAATTTTTGTAAGCGTTCAAGGTTTATAAACTTTGAATGCCTTAAACAGTGAGATTCTTGAACTGAAAGAAATCTTTCTTTGCAAGTGTAAATTTTTTTGTAGATGTGTGGGGGTAAGGAAGTTCCAAACAATGATTTTACTAATCTTGAGATGCTTCAATCAGGAACAAAAAATTAGTGCAATATGGGGTAAAATCATTACTTGAAACTTCCTAAAATACAAATGCTATTACTTCGTATCCCAAATATTTTCATGAGAGACTTTTGTCCACCTCCCTTCTTTCAGTACCATGAGTTCCACTAAATCAGAACCTTGGTTATCGTCCATAAAATCAAGCGAAAGTTGCTTTATATTAAAACGTGAGTTGAGGATTGCGCTTGTAAACTTTTCTCGTGTGATGTCTCCCTCTATTTTTTTTAATCCGTATAAAACCAGTTTGCCAACAATAAAGCCTTCGAGTGAAACATAGCCAAAATCTTTACCGAGTTTTTTCTTTGCTTCTACAACCAGTGGAATATTGCTGTCTAGGAGAGGGACTACCTGTGTCATAATAACGCCATTATCGACATTAAATTCATGCAAGGCATTTTTAAAGTTTTCAGCACCCGTAAATGAAACGGCACTAGGAATCCAAGATTCTTTTTTATAGCGACTATAGGCGATAAATTCAGTGATGGCTTTATAAGAACCAACGGTAACGACTAATTTACATTGGGTGTTTTGTGATTTTTCCCATGCTTTTAAGGATTTATAACCTAAGCGAGCAAAATCGCTATTTCGTTGGTACACACCAACTGGTCCTTTATTATTGCGTGCTGGATTTTCCCCTGTTAAGGCTTCTATTTGTTTCAAGGCAGTGATTACATTATCACTATCCTTTGTTCCATTCAGTGCGTTAATAATGCCTTCAATACCTGCCATACCATAAGCATCGTTTTGTACATAAGCACAAATTTGATTGGCTTTTATACCTTTTTTAAGCGCTGTTTTGATAACAGCGCTGGTTTCTTGAATGTAGCTAGCTCGATAATTAATAATACTATTGTTGTTATTTGAACGTAATAAGCTTGCACCAGTAAAAAAACCAACGGCTGGAATATTGTGTTTTTTTAAGATGGGCAGGGAGACTTTTGCTGTCGGTGTGCCAACATTTCCTGCAAAAATAAAGACTTTTTTCTTGATGAGATCATTGGTTGCCTTAATGGTTTTCTTAGGGTTGTAGGAATCATTAAGGGTTAGGTATTCTACTCGATATTTTTTTACTAATACATCTTTAAAAGCCGCTTCAATACCAGCTTTCATATTCAGCCCAAGACCTTTTGATCTTCCCTTAAGGTCAAGCACACCACCAATATAGATTGTGTCATTAGAAATACCGTCGGTTGCAAATAAAGCGGGACTAGCGCTTAAGCTAAGCGATATTAATAGTAGTGTACTTAGTTTTTGGGTTATTTTTTGTGAAATCATTGTTCGTCTCCAACAGTAGCTTGCATGGCTTTAAATAAAACAGGATGATCCGCAACTAAAAAAGTTTTTTCATTTTGTTTTAAGGATGATTTAATCCATGCAGGATATTGTTTATTATTATTTTTATTATAAGTTACCAATCTATCAATATTGCTTTGATAAGGTAGCTTATCAATGGCAATCACTAGCGCAGGAAAGTCGGGATGCTTCAACTTTAACAATCGCTTTTCTTTGAGATTGGATTTGGAGTTTAAAAGGAAGTGCATATTAACAACGGTGAGAATATCACCGCGTAAACTTGTTACCCCTAAATACCATTTAGGGGCATTTGGAATAGGATAAATAATGGACTGTTCCAATACTTCCATTTTAATTTCAGGTTCTATGAGAATATGTGTTGTGTCAATCTCATAGCAAAATAGCTTATTATTATTGGTTTTATTTTGTTGATTCGTATCCTTATTATTTGTTGTTTTTTGAGGTTTATTCGTCTTTTCAGTCATTATTATTATCTTTTTTCATGGCATTTTCCTGTGTATAAATAAAGAAGATAGAAATAAGAGGGTTAAATAGTTTCAAATGCTTTTGTCAAGTCATCCTCAGTAAAGGGTTTAGTGACATAAGCACTTGCTCCTAGTTTTTCAGCCCACATTTTATCAACAGGATTTGATTTGCTTGAAGCCATGATGACGGGAATATGTACGGTTGCATCATTACGCTTCAGCGTTCGACAGGCATGGTAACCATCACCATCTTCCATAATCACATCTAAGAAAATGACATCAGGTTGGATGGACTCGGCAGTCGTCACTGCTTCATTTCCTGAATTAACGGCGGTGACATTAAACCCAAACCCTTGTAAAAGTAAGGAGAGGTGCGTTCTATCTGTTGCAGAATCATCTGCAATCAGGATGTTTTTTATTGATGGATCTAGCAATTTAGAGTTCTCCAGTAGGCAAATTTGTGAGCAAATAGTATACAGCGATTAATATTTAATCGTATTAAAAACAGACAGTAGGTAATCTTATTTAGTAAAATTTAAGGAATTTTACGAATAAATATATTTTATGATCGCTATTATTTTTATGGCAAGTGTGATTGGTGAAGCTAAAAACTCTATTGCTAATAAACGCTTAACTTAATTGAGTTTGCTATTTAAGGGAGGTCAAGATTAAAAATTTATTTTAATAAAATAAGTTTTGCTAGTACTTTCGGTGTTTGTGAGGCTTTTTCCGTATAGGCTTTTTAGAACCAATTTTACTACGTCGTTTTTTCACTGGAATACGATGATCAATACTTCAGACACAATTATGCAGCAATAGCACCATAATTAATAAGCCCTTGATACTCAGGATGTAATTTAATTGATGTTGGCTGAAAATCTAACAGCGAAATAATTCTA
>JALVEA010000103.1 GCA_027008665.1 Thiotrichaceae bacterium
ATAGCAATAGTTGCCCTTGTGAACGCTTAGAAATAAATCAGCCAGTTCTTAGTAATGAAGAGTTGTACCGTATTCGTCATATTGAAGAATATGATAGCAATGCCTTTTGTACTAAAACACTGGATATCAGCTATCCAGTCTCCGAAGGCGCAGCAGGAATGGCAAAAGCGTTGGATAGCATCCGTCAGCAAGCAAAAGAAGCCGTTGAAGGGCATTTTAATATTCTGATATTGTCGGATCGAAAGGTATCCGCTGAGCGTATTGCAATTCCATCCTTATTAGCCACTTCAGCCGTACATCAGTCATTGATTAAAGAAGGCTTACGCACCGAAACAGGTTTAGTGATTGAAACAGGGGCGGCTTTAGAGGTCCATCATTTCGCAGCCCTAGCAGGTTATGGGGCAGAAGCCGTTAATCCGTGGTTGGTCTTTGATACAATTGCTGAAAATCTAGCAAGCATTGATCCAAAAATGGAACTTGCGACAGCCAATAAAAACTATATTAAAGCAGTGGGTAAGGGTCTGAAAAAGATTATGTCGAAAATGGGAATTTCGACCTATCAATCCTACTGTGGCGCACAAATTTTTGATGCAGTTGGTTTATCAACCGCATTAGTGGATGAATATTTCAAAGGAACATCAACCACCATTGAAGGTATTGGCATCACGGAGTTAGCCCAAGAATGCCTTGCTTGGCATAACAATGCCTATGGGAATAAACAAATTTATAAAAAGCAGCTCGATGTAGGGGGCGATTATGCCTACCGCTTACGCGGTGAAAAGCATATTTGGACACCCGATACCATTGCTAAATTACAACATGCGGTACGGGGTAATAATGCCAAAACCTTTGCCGAATTCTCAGCCTTGATTGATCAGCAGAGTGAAAATTTACTCACCTTACGCGGTTTAATGGATTTTAAATGGGCGGATCAAGCAATCCCTATTGATGAAGTTGAACCCGCTTCCGAGATTGTGAAACGATTTGCAACAGGTGCAATGTCCTTTGGCAGTATTTCTTATGAAGCACATTCAACTCTTGCAATTGCAATGAATAAAATAGGTGCAAAATCAAACACAGGTGAAGGTGGCGAAGAGGCAAGTCGCTTTAATCCTTTGCCTGATGGCTCAATGAATCCAGAGCGTTCTGCTATTAAGCAGGTTGCTTCGGGGCGTTTTGGTGTGACCACAGAATATTTAGTCAATTCAGACGATATTCAAATTAAAATGGCTCAAGGGGCAAAACCCGGTGAAGGCGGTCAATTACCAGGGCATAAGGTTAATGAACAGATTGGACGTGTTCGGCATTCAACCCCTGGTGTCGGGCTTATTTCCCCCCCACCACATCATGATATTTATTCGATTGAAGATTTAGCACAACTTATTCATGATCTCAAAAATGTGAATCCCAAAGCACGTATTTCGGTTAAATTAGTGTCTGAAGTGGGTGTTGGCACAGTAGCAGCGGGTGTCACTAAAGCCCATGCTGATCATATTACCATTTCAGGTTATGACGGCGGTACAGGCGCATCACCACTGAACTCAATTAAACACGCAGGATCACCATGGGAAATTGGTTTAGCAGAAACACATCAAACCTTAGTGCTGAATAAATTAAGAAGCCGCGTTTCTGTGCAAGCCGATGGCGGTTTGCGAACAGGGCGTGATGTAGTGATTGCCGCTCTATTAGGCGCGGATGAATTTGGTTTTGCCACAGCTCCTTTAATTGCAGAAGGTTGTGTGATGATGCGAAAATGCCATCTTAATACCTGTCCTGTTGGTGTAGCAACGCAAGACCCCGAATTACGCAAGCGTTTCAAAGGCAAACCAGAGCATGTGATTAATTACTTCTTCTTTGTTGCCGAAGAAATGCGTCAATTAATGGCAAAACTTGGTTTCAGAACCGTGGCTGAAATGATTGGTCAATCAGATCGTTTAAATATGCGTACTGTGATTGATCATTGGAAAGCACATGGCTTGGATTACTCACGTATTTTGAGCAAGCCTGAGGCAGATAATCCCAACGATATTCATCATACTGAAACCCAAGACCACGGTATTGACAAAGCACTAGATCATGAGTTGATTGCCCAAGCAGAAGTTGCACTTGCCTCAGGCGAGAAAGTGGAGATTGAAATTGATATCCACAATTACAATCGCACCTTTGGCACCATGCTATCAGGCGAAGTAGCAATGAAATACGGTATTGAAGGTCTGCCTGATGATACGATTTCGATTAAAGCAACAGGTACTGCGGGTCAATCCTTTGCCGCTTGGTTAATGCAAGGTGTCACGGTTGAGTTAGCAGGTGAAGGAAATGATTATGTTGGCAAAGGACTTTCAGGGGGTAAAATTATTATTTATCCACCCAAAGATGCTGGCATAAGTAAAGCCTCGGAAAATATTATTGCTGGAAATACCCTTTTATTTGGTGCAATTGCAGGTGAAGCCTATTTATGCGGTGTTGCAGGTGAACGTTTCTGTGTTCGTAACTCAGGTGCAACCGCTGTTGTTGAGGGTATTGGTAATCATGGTTGTGAATATATGACCGGCGGCATTGTAACTGTCCTAGGCGAAACAGGCAGTAACTTTGCCGCAGGTATGTCAGGTGGTATAGCCTATGTACTCGATGAAAAAGGTGATTTTGCTATTCGTTGTAATATGGAAATGGTGGAGTTGGAAACAATAAAACCCGATAGTGCCAATGTGGATCTTAATGACCTAACCTGTGCTGATGAAACACGTCTAAAAGGTATTGTTGCCGATCATCAACGCTATACTGATTCAGAGCGTGCTAAAGAAATTTTGGAAAACTGGGATGATTATTTACCTAAATTTATAAAAGTAATGCCAGTGGATTATAAACGCGCATTAGAAAATATGAAAAAATAATAGCAAAGAGAGAGGTTAAAATATTATGGGTAAGCCAACAGGATTTAAAGAATACGCACGTAAAGACCGCTCTTATGGAAATATTGAAGAGCGAATTGTACATTTTAATGAATTTGTCATTCCATTATCCAATGAGGAAATGACACGGCAATCAGCTCGCTGTATGGACTGCGGTATTCCTTTTTGTCATCAAGGATGCCCCGTCAATAATCTTATTCCTGACTGGAATGATTTGGTTTATCAAGATAATTGGCGCGACGCATTAGATGTTTTGCACTCCACCAATAATTTTCCTGAAATCACAGGAAGAATCTGCCCAGCACCTTGCCAAGAGTCTTGCACTTTAAATATTGAGGATGAACCTGTCACCATTAAAACCATTGAATGCGCGATTGTAGACAAAGGCTTTGAAGAAGGTTGGATCACCCCAGAAATTGCCACCCAAAAAACAGGCAAACGCATTGCGATTGTTGGTTCAGGCCCAGCAGGAATGGCTGCTGCACAACAATTAGCACGAGCAGGACATGAGGTGGTTTTATTTGAAAAAGAACAGCGCATTGGTGGTTTAACTCGTTTTGGTATTCCCGATTTTAAATTAGATAAAAAACTCATTGACCGTCGCATGGAACAAATGGCGGCTGAAGGCGTAGAGTTTAAAACAAATACCCATATTGGCGTTGATCTACCTGCAAAGCAATTAGTACAAGACTATGATGCGGTCATTTTAACAGGTGGCTCAGAACAACCGCGTGATTTACCCATTGTTGGACGGGATCTCGACGGTGTGCATTTTGCAATGGATTTTCTAAAAGCAAATACCAAAGCAGTACAAGGTATACATGGCAAAGAAAATATTATCTCCGCCAAAGGTAAAAAGATGGTTGTGATCGGTGGCGGTGATACAGGCTCAGACTGTATCGGAACCTCCGTGCGCCACGGTGCAACCTCCATTACCCAATTAGAAATCATGCCAGCTCCACCAGAAAAAGAAAATAAAGACCTCACTTGGCCAGACTGGGCAAATAAAATGCGTACCTCCACCTCGCAAGAAGAAGGCTGTGAACGTTTATTCTCGGTCGTTACTAAAGAATTTATTGGCAACGAAGGCAAACTCACCGCCATTAAATGCGCCAAAGTTGACTGGACAAAAGACGCTGATAATAACTGGAAAATGAATGAAATTGATGGCTCAGAATTTGAGTTAGCCGCCGATATTGCCACCTTAGCCATGGGCTTTTTACACCCTGTACAAGAAGGCATGTTAAAAGAACTAGGCGTTGAACTTGACAACCGTGGCAATGTAAAAGG
>JALVEA010000104.1 GCA_027008665.1 Thiotrichaceae bacterium
GTCGGTGTGCTTGGATTGACAAGCGTTTACAACATTGCCGATGGGAATCAACCTCGCAAGAGGAATCGTTCAATTTTAACGATTAAATTTTAAAGGTTTTAAAATGAAAGTTTTTGTAATTAATAAGCATGGTGAAACATTGATGCCATGTAGCTCAAGAAAAGCAAGATTATTGCTTGAAAGTGGCAAGGCTAAAGTTATTCGCCGTAGTCCATTTACTATCCAACTAATTTATGGTTCAACAGGTTATAAGCAGGATTTAACCTTAGGCGTTGATACGGGTCATTCAGAGGTTGGATTATCAGTTGTATCAAAAACCAAGGAGGTATTTTCAGCAGTAGCAAAGATGCGTAATGATATTTCATCGAAGATGGAGTCAAGACGCATGTATAGAAGGCAGAAAAGAAACAAGCTTAGATACCGTAAACCAAGGTTTTTGAACCGTTCTGCCAACACAAGAAAAGGACGTTTAGCCCCCTCTGTACAATGGAAAGTAGATGCTCATATCAATTTAATTAATCAACTTAAATCATTACTACCGATAAGCAAGGTGGTTTTAGAAACGGGCACATTTGATATGGCTCAGATGAAGAACCCAAACATAACCAATGAGCAATATCAGAAAGGCGTTCAATATGGTTTTGAGAATGTTAAGGCTTATGTTTTAAGCAGAGATGGTTATAAGTGCCAATGCAAAAAAAGAGGCTGTAGTGATAAGTTGCATATTCATCATATCAAATATCGCTCTAATGGTGGTTCAAATGCACCTAACAACTTGATTACTTTATGTGAAAAACATCATAAGGCATTACACGCTGGCAAGTTTGAGTTAAATATTAAATCTCACAAAAGCTTAAAATCAACAACAACCATGAACATTATTCGCAGTCGATTATTACGCTATTTTCCAGAAGCGATTGAGACATTTGGCTACATCACCAAAGCAAACCGCTATCAGCATAGTATTGAAAAAACGCATTTTAATGATGCGTTTGTTATTGCTGGTGGGTCAAAGCAGAAGAGAGCAGAAAAAAGAACAATCAACTTTAAGCGTAAAAATAACCGTTCATTACAAAAGAACCGAAACGGCTACGCCCCTGCTATTCGGAGGCAACGATATCCGATTCAACCAAAAGACTTGGTCACATTTGAAGGTAGACAATATCAGGCGGTTGGGATGCAAAACAAAGGAGCTTACCTGAAAATGACAGATGGATTGAGAGCCATCGTTAAGTCCGTGAAAAAAATTGAAATAGTGTTTCATCAAAAAGGTGTGATTTACGCATTGGAAATGCTTCCATCAAAACAGTAAGGAAAACTATTGAAGAGCAAGGTTAAGCGTGGCAATTCATCCCCTCAGCTAAAGACAGAGGTTCTTTTTGCCACCAATTTTATAAAAATCTTATACTTGTGCTATAAGTAACCATTATGAAGAATATTTCTAAAGATATTTTTAAGGCTTATGATATTCGCGGGGAGATTGGAAAGGATTTTATCCCTGAGGATGCGTATTATATAGGTCTTGGAATCGGGACTCAGTTGCGAGCTAGCAGGGTCAACGGTGCATCTGCTATATCTACTATTAATCAACAAGCTCCGAGGCTTTTAATAGGCAGGGATGCGCGTGTCAGTAGTCCCGAAATTGCCACACAGTTATGTAAAGGTTTGCTTGAAACGGGTTGTGAGATTACTGATCTTGGTATTGTTCCTACACCTGCTTTATATTTTGCTTTATCACATTGTCAGATTGCCAATGGTTTAATGATTACCGCTAGTCATAATCCCGCTAATCATAATGGGATTAAAATGGTGTTTGATAATAAGCCTTTGACTCAAGAAGAAATTCAGCAACTTTATCAAATCATTAGATCTGGAAAATTTATATTTAACCCTGTATCAAAAAATAGCATCAGCAAACAGACTATTCTTAGTGCTTATCAAAATGCAATTGTAAACAATGTCTCTTTGCAACGTCCTTTGCGTATTGGAATTGATTGTTGTAATGGGGTTGCATCATTAATTGCAAAGGCGCTATTTAGCCAGCTCGGCTGTAAGGTCTTCCCCCTTTATTGTCAACTTGATGGTACTTTCCCTAATCATCCCCCTGATCCTACTAAACCAGAACACTTAAGTGCTTTGCAACAGCTTGTTAAGGAGCAACAACTGGATATAGGACTCGCTTTTGATGGGGATGCAGATCGGATGATCGCGATCGATGGTAATGGAAAAGTACTGTGGCCCGATAGAATCATGATTCTATTGGCGCAAAGTATTCTAAAGCAATACCCCAAGGCAAAGGTTGCCTTTGATGTCAAATGCAGTTATTTATTGCCCCAAGCGATTATAAAAGCAGGGGGTGAGCCTTCTGTTTGTGTTAGTGGGCATTCGCATCTCAAGTCTCATATGGAGCGAATTAATGCCATTATGGGAGGAGAGTTCAGTGGTCATATTATCCTTCGAGATCGTTGGTCTTATTTTGATGATGCGCTTTATAATGCTGCACGATTGCTTGAAATTTTATCCAAATCCAGCTTATCGGCAACTCAAATCTTTGCTGAAATACCCGATAGTTATTCTACTCCTGAGTATCTTTTATACTTTTATAATAGCGCTGAAGCAAGAAAAGCAATGGCTATTATTATTGAAATCGCTGATTTTCCACAGGCAAGATATACGCTAATTGATGGTTTACGCATCGATTATAATGATGCTTGGGGTTTGGTTCGGGTATCGAATACAACCCCTACATTAACCTTTCGTTTTGAAGCTGAAACAGCGCAACGATTGGAGACAATAAAGCAGCAATTTCGGGATTTATTAGGGCATATTGGCATTACTTCTAACTTTCCTTTTTAGTGATTCATAGCTAATAAGCTTAATTATTAATCGTTTAAAAATTAAACGATATGATTATTTGGTAGTCATTTATAAGTCATAGTAATAATTTTATTATCCCTATAAAAAAATTAAAACAAATAAAATAGTACTTTTTCCAAGAAGAAATTTTTGTTAGGAGAGACCGACAAGTAATTAATAATATTTGATTATTCTAATATTCAAACGCTACCATATAATATTAATTAGGATAACTAATCATGGTTATTATTATATTTAAGTGGTATTACTACCACTCATCCTGCCTTATACGCCGCTCGTTAAATTATAGTGTGTATATTTATGGATAATATCAATATTAATCTTAGTCTATCAGACGAAAAAACAGGTAGTGCAAAAAAGCAACAGCGTGACAAAAAATCACGGCGATTTTCGACTAAATTAATTTCATTTTTTAGTGCCTTTTTGATTGTTTCAGTAGCTGTTTTTGCGATCAATATATCAACGATTAATACGGTAGAGGCAAAATCGCAATCTGCTGTGCACAAAGTTAAAAAGAAAAAATATTTTAGACGTTCTCATAAAAGTAGGCGTTATAAAAGATCAAGAAAAATTAGAAAAGGTAAAAAACGTTACAAAGTACGGTATAAAAAATCGAGCAGGTATCAAAAAGGTAAGAAACGTTATAAAAAATCCAGAAGATCTCGAAAAGGTCGTCGGTTTTATAAGACGGGGTATGCAAAATCTAAACGCTATAGAAAAGGCAAAGAACGCTACAAAAAAAATCGCAAAAAAAGAAAAAGCAGACGAAGATATCGTGCTCGCACTTGTGATCAATTAAGTTCTGCAACCTTACATCGAAAAGCACGGCCTTATCATGGAACAATTAGCCATGCAGCAAGAAAATATGGCGTTAGTTCAAACTTTATCAAAGCGGTTATTACTGTGGAAACTTGTTTTAGATCAGGTTTAAGAGGAACCTCTGGTGAAAAAGGGTTGATGCAGTTAATGCCCTCGACAGCAAAACGTTTTGGGATTAAAAATCGTTTTAGCACATGGGAAAATATCCATGGTGGTACACGTTATTTAAGTTATTTACTGAAACATTTTAATGGCAATAAAGCTTATGCTGCAGCAGGTTACAATGGCGGAAGAGGGGCAGTTAGCAAAAAGACAGGTCCTAAATTTTATGCTGTACGTAATTATTCTAGAATGGTAATGAATGCCTATCGTAAATTTACGCCTCGGCTTATTCGAGTAAAATCTAAGAAAAGAAGAGCTAGAAAGAAAAATAAAACCTAGTACAGTGAATATTGGATGGGTTTTGTTAACCCGTTCATACGT
>JALVEA010000105.1 GCA_027008665.1 Thiotrichaceae bacterium
CTTTTTGTAAACCAAGCACTTGAAATGGATCATGGTGCTTTCCTTCTTGTATACGTTTTAATTCATTATTTATCATTTTTATTCTTAGATAGCTTAACCAAAGAAGCTACTTCCTTAAGTCTTTAAAATACTTCTTGCGTAACATTTTTCGATAAAACTTTCCTGTTTGGCAAAATTTGTATTGAGACGCTCAGAGAGGGGATAGATACCAACACGCCCTAGGTCTAAGGCATCGCTATCCCAACAGCTTAGGATTGTTTTATCAGTGGTATCAGAGAGTCTATCGGTATGGTGTTTACAAGCTGTCATTAACAATTCTTTTTCTTGTTGATTGATTCTTAAAAAATCTAGCGACAGGGATTCTATAAATTCTGCTGCCCGTTTTCCATGCAAGGGGTCGTAATTATCATTTTCTCGCATACTATCGTGAAGAAAAGCGAAAAGTTCGATGACTTTTTTATTAGCCCCGTTGTTTTTAGCAATTTCTAGCCCATTTAATCTCACTCTCGACCAATGAGAGACACCATGAATACCCTCCCAATCTAAAGAGAAATTATCTTTCAATAAATCAATCATATCTTTTGAAATCATCTTATGCTCCCAATCTTCCTGAATCCTTTATTTTCATTTTTATCTCCAGCATGAGTTGATCTGTTATTTGCTCCCAATTAAATTGCCATTGCCAATTACCGTCTACTGTTCCCGGTATATTCATCCGTGCTTTGGAATCTAATCCTAAAAAATCTTGTAATGGCACTACTGCTAATTGTGCTTTTGTATTGAACGCGGACATTATTAAGGCATCGGTAATACTCTCTATGCTATCGACTTGTAAAATATGCATAATATAGTGTTGTGTATCGCTATTTAAGCTTTGTACCCAACCCTTTGTTGTATCGTTATCATGTGTGCCTGTATAGACAATACGGTCGTGTTTAATATTTTGGGGTTTATGTGGATTATCATCAAAGCCATCAAAGCTAAATTGAAGCACCGACATACCCGGAAGATGGAATTTTTCTCGCAAGGCATTGACTTCGGGGGTAATAATACCTAAATCTTCTGCAACTAGCGGAATCATTTTGCTTTCATTAGAAAGACTTTGTTGTAGGGTTTGCAATAATTGCTCACCTGCAACTTTTTGCCAAACCCCATCAATGGCTGTTTCACAATGAGCATTGATGACCCAAACGGCTTCTAAGCCTCTAAAGTGGTCGATTCGCACCACATCAAATAATTGCAAATGATTGTGTAGACGCTTTAACCACCAATCAAAACCATCTGCCTGCATTGCATCCCAGTTATAATGTGGATTACCCCAGCGTTGTCCTGTCTCAGAAAAATAATCGGGTGGTACGCCTGCAACAACGGTTGGCATTCCGTGTTGATCGAGTAAGAAATATTTCTGATTAGCCCAAACATCAGCGCTGTCATGAGCAATAAAAATAGGCATATCACCGAATAGATAAATACCACGCTCACCGGCGTAATGACAAATCTCCTCCCAGCGTGTGTAAAGCTGATATTGTTGCCAGCGAATATGCTCAATTAAGGTATTATTTTGCTGTTTAAAAGCATTTAATGCCTGAGGATGTCTTTCTTTATAAGGCGTTGCCCATTGAAACCATGCCTTTGATGCAAAGCGTTGTTTAAGCGCCATAAATAAGGCGTAATCATCCAGCCAATAGCGTTCTTGTTGTAACCATTGTTGATATCGTTTGTTATTTTTATCGTGACTATTGTTGGCATTGTCCTCTAATAAGGCGGGATTAAGCGCAAAAGCAGAATAGCATTGATAGGGTGATAAATTGCCCTGTGGCACACCCAATGGTAAAACTTGCCATAATTTTAAACCCGCCTGTGTCATAAAATCCAACCAGCGAAAGGCATCCTTGTCCAATTTTGCAGAAGGTAGGCTTGTAGGATGTAGCAAAACACCTGCAATACGCGCATCTCCAGCCATAATATCTGTATATTGCATCATCTATTTCTACGCATAGTTCCAGAATTTTCAGCATTACCGCTACCACCAAAGGAAATCGGTTTTTTTAAGGTATCAGGTGGGGTAACTTCAAGTGTTTCATAAAGTAATTTCAATTGGGTACGGAATAAAATATCAAAATCACTGACGCTTTTTGATGAATTATAATCACCAAACCACCAAAACCAGTCCGACCCTTCACAAATAGCCAATTGTAACTCTGCCTTTTCTACCTGCTTGGAGGATAAAGTATTCGAAGCAATTTTTTGATCATAAACCTGTTTTGCAGTGACTAAATATTCCCATGCACGGTTTTTATCTTCTTGTCCAATCCATGTGGAAAAGGAGCCATAGACCCAACTTCCAGAACAAAGCTGATCTACAACTGTAGCGTCGAGTTGCTCTGATAATTCAGCAAAGGTACTCATCTTAATTTGCGGATTATTGGATAATTTTTTATATAAAGCATCCAAAAAGGGATAGCCATTATCAATATAGTATTCCCATGCATTTTCTCCATCGAGAATAATCGAAACCACCTGATTATTGGCATTATCACCAAGAAAATGATCAATATTTTGCAAATGCCCAACAAAATCTTGTGCTGCATCTTCTGCATTCCAATGACTGTATTCAAAACCAATAAAGTCAGACAAACCATCATCACGAAAATACATTTTTGTATTGCAATTTTGATATTGATAGGGCTTGAATAAAGCACGTTTATTATTCATTTCCTCTTGTTTGCAACCGACTAAATGACAGCTATTTCGCCATACATCCTCTCCTGAAGCAGTCCAACTAATGCCGAACTCATCCAATAATTGAATCGCGTCGGGGCTTAATCCCCCTTCTGAGAGCCAAACGCCTTTGGGTTTTTGATGAAAATAATGCTCAAATACCTCGATGCCTTTTTTCATATGCCAGTAAGAGCGAGACATGCCATCAGGATAATTATTACAGTTAGGAGACGGTGCAAATGGCAAAGAACACACCATATTGCCAAAGTTATTCAGCAGCGGAATAATAGGATGGGCATAAGGTGTTAGTGATAATTCAATCTGCCTTTGCTCTGCTAATGCACGATAGCGAGGAATAATACCCGCTAAACTTTCATAAATAAGCCTTAGCAAATCATAACGATCTTCAAGGCTATAATTATGCTCTTTTTGCATGAGACGCTGTGCAATCTCCGTGTATCGGAGCGAATGCCCTAGCCATGCAAGGTGATACCAAACAAGAAGATCAATAAAATACTGATCTTCCAAATAACCCAATGGAAAATGATGGTTTTCATCTACTTTACTCATGGCATTATCGAGGCAATCAACAATACGTTTAAAAGCAGGATAGGGTTCAATAAGGCGTGGCGCATAGCAACGTTTGCAATCTTCAACTAATTGTTTACGTTCTTCAATTCCTGAGGGTATTTTATTCACACCTGTTAGCAACGCTAATAAAGGATCGGATATGTTAATCGCTAAGCTATTGTCTTGATTAAGAAATCGATCCAGCTCGTCAACATAGTCATCCAGTTGTTCTAATAAAACGGGCGAGAAATTAATAACGGCTCGCATCTTTGGATGATTTTCCAAATGTGCCGCCATATCGGTATAGTCTTTAATACCGTGCAAATACACCCAAGGGAGTTGATATTTTCCTTCAAGTCCTTCGCGGTAATAAGGCTGATGCATATGCCAGCAAAGTACGACGTTAATCAATAGCTATGCCTCCAGCTGTCAGTATCACCCGCTAAGGCATATAGCTTTTGATCTAACATTAACGGTGTCACCAGTACAATACCCTCTGGAGTGACATGAAAACGCTTTGCATCCTCTTCAAGATCCTCGCCAATAATAGTGTTATCAGGAATTACAGTACCTTTATCAATAATGACCCGTGTTAAGCGACAATTTTTTCCAATAAGTACTTTAGGGAGAACAACACTGTCTTTTACTAGAGAATGCGATTCGATAGTGGTTGCAAATGAAATGACTGAGCGCTTAATCCGCGCACCTGAAATAATACAGCCTGCTGAAATCAGAGAGTCAATGGCTACGCCACGACGATTTTCATCATCAAAAATGAATTTTGCAGGTGGATTTTGAGTTTGATAGGTCCAAATCGGCCAGTCACGATTATAAAGATTGAGTTCTGGCTCAATCTCGCAGATTTCCATATTCGTTTTCCAATAAGA
>JALVEA010000106.1 GCA_027008665.1 Thiotrichaceae bacterium
GAAGGGATTGGGCCACGTTATTGTCCTGCGATTGAAGATAAAGTAGTACGCTTCTCAGATAAAGATAGCCATCAAATCTTTATAGAGCCTGAGGGTTTAAATACCTATGAAGTGTATCCTAATGGTATTTCAACCAGCTTGCCTTTTGATGTACAAGTTGAGCTAGTGCGTTCTATTGTTGGTTTTGAAAATGCTCATATTACCCGTCCGGGTTATGCGATTGAATACGATTATTTTGATCCGCGTGATTTAAAACCAAGTTTAGAAAGCAAATTTATCCAAGGCTTGTTTTTTGCAGGACAAATTAATGGCACGACAGGCTATGAAGAGGCAGGGGCACAGGGTTTATTAGCAGGACTGAATGCCGCCTTACAAGTACAAGAAAAACCTGCATGGACACCTAAACGTAATGAAGCCTATATTGGTGTTTTAGTGGATGATTTGATCACCAATGGCACTATAGAACCCTATCGTATGTTTACCAGTCGTGCAGAACATCGTTTATTATTACGCGAGGATAATGCTGATTTACGCCTAACCGAAATAGGACGTAAATTAGGCTTGGTCGATGATCAACGCTGGCAGGCATTTTGTGAAAAACGTGAAAAAATAGCATTAGAAATGCAACGTTTTAAAGAGACAGTGGTGCGTCCTACGGATATTTCCACACAAGAAAGTGAAGCCGTTTTTGACGGTGCATTAAGTCGGGAATACCGTTTACATGAGTTATTGCGTCGTCCTAATGTGACTTATAATGCCTTAGTAAGCCTTAATTGTGTTGGAGATGCTGTTGAAGATAAAAGTGTGGCGGAACAAGTTGAAATTCAATATAAATACGCAGGTTATATTGAGCGTCAACAAAAAGAAATCAATAAACAACGTCGTCATGAAGAGACCTTACTGCCTGATGGCTTAGATTATAAAACAGTGCGCGGTTTATCAAATGAAGCCCTGCAAAAATTAAGTGAACAACGCCCTGTGAGTATTGGACAAGCATCACGTATATCAGGCATTACCCCTGCAACGATTTCTCTACTTTTAGTGCATCTTAAAAAGCATTCGTCTTTATTGAACGCTCTACACTAGAAGGAATTACATGTCATCCTCAATATTCAATATGATAGCGATTATGATCGGTGGCGCGATGGGAGCGGCAATGCGTTATTTGGTCTCTAATGGTATTTATTCATTATTAGGGCGTGAATTTCCCTATGGAACGCTTTTTGTAAATGTGCTTGGCTCTTTTTTAATGGGCCTTTTAACGGTTTTATTGATTGAAAAGGGTAATATTGACCCTTTAATTAAAGCTGCAATTTTAGTTGGTTTTTTAGGCGCTTTTACCACCTTTTCAACCTTTTCAATCGATACATTAGCACTTATCAATAAAGGTGCTTTAAGCTATGCTTTTTTAAATATGATAGCAAGCGTCATTATTTGTGTTAGTGCCGTCTGGTTCGGTATTTTTATTGCCAAGCAATTTTAGAAAATCAGGAAGTCAACTTAGATATGAAGGATACCGATATTCACTTATTAAATTTCCGCGCCTTTCGACTCCGCTCAGGGAGCTACACCCTGAGCAGAGTCGAAGGGTGCAATTATTTATGTGAAAAACTATATCTATTTTATAACAATGAAAATTCCCATTTAACCCGTTTGAATGAGGATATAAATATGAAGTCAATAATATTATGCTAGATATAAAACTATTAAGAAATGACCCAGAAGCAATGGCGGTTAAGCTAAAACGCAAGGGGTATACATTAGATGTAGAGCAATTTAGAGAGCTTGAAAATAAGCGTAAAACATTGCAAATTGCGACACAAAATTTACAGCAAGAACGTAATACACGCTCTAAATCTATTGGACAGGCAAAAGCGAAAGGCGAGGATATTCAACCTTTATTAGCGGAGGTCGCTGATTTAGGTGAAAAGCTAAAACAAGGCGAGCAACAACTCAGTGCATTACAAGCAAGCATTGAAGCTATTCTAATGAGCATCCCGAATACGGTGCATGACTCCGTTCCCGATGGGCTAAGCGAGGCGGATAATCAGGAAGTTTTTCGATGGGGCGAGCCGACTTCCTTTGATTTTGAAGTTAAAGATCATGTTGATTTAGGTCTGCCAAATGGTTGGATGGATTTTGAAGCAGCGGCTAAATTAACAGGATCACGCTTTGTTGTAATGCGCGGTAAAATGGCGCGTCTGCATCGCGCTTTAATTCAATTTATGCTGGATACACATAGCACAGAGCATGGTTATAAAGAAATTTATGTCCCTTATATGGTCAATGAAGACAGTCTCTATGGCACAGGACAACTGCCCAAATTTGCCGAAGATTTATTTAAACTCACAGATGAGCGTAATTTTTATTTGATTCCCACTGCTGAAGTCCCTGTGACCAATCTAATACGTGGGGAAATAGTCGATGCGGATCAATTACCCATGAAATATACCGCGCATACTCCTTGTTTTCGTTCTGAAGCAGGTTCTTATGGACGCGATACCCGTGGACTTATTCGTCAACATCAATTTGAAAAAGTAGAGCTAATCCAATTTGTCAAACCAGAACAATCATGGCAAGCACTAGAACAATTACGTACTCATGCTGAAACTATTTTACAAAAACTAGCACTACCGTATCGCACTGTTGTGCTTTGCACAGGAGACACAGGATTCTCTGCACAAAAAACATACGATCTGGAAGTCTGGTTACCAGGGCAACAAAAATACCGTGAAATTTCGTCCTGCTCAAATGTTGGTGATTTTCAAGCACGTCGAATGCAAGCGAGATACCGCAACCCTGAAACAGGAAAAGCCGAATTTTTACATACCCTTAACGGCTCAGGACTCGCCGTAGGACGCACCTTAGTCGCCGTTATTGAAAATTATCAGCAACAAGACGGCAGTATTCGCATCCCTGAGGTATTAAAACCCTATATGGGAGGAATGGACGTTCTAAAAGCTTAAGAAACAATCCGTCTAGTCTTATAATAAAACACCTTTTCTCGTTAGCAAATTCTATTTGCTAACGCTATTTTTTCAAACAAAAGTAGATATTTTATCTAAGCAATTATTTTTTAATAAGGAAATAAAAAATGTATAGTTTTTCGACACAATTAAAATGCAGTTTTGAGATTGCACAGCAACAGGTAACTGAAGCCTTAAAAGAACAAGGTTTTGGTGTATTAACAGAGATAGATGTACAGGCAACTCTTAAGAAAAAACTTGGTTTAGAAAAACGCCCTTACAAAATACTCGGTGCTTGCAACCCTGTTTTAGCAAATCAAGCCTTAGAGGCAGAACCTGATATTGGTTTATTGCTTCCTTGTAATGTAGTTATAAGAAAAGAAGAAGATGACTCAATTACCGTTGCTTTTATGGATCCTGCGGCAGTTTTAACACTAGTTGATAGAGACGATGTCGTTGCACTAGCCGATCAAGTAAAAGAGAAATTATTACACGTTAAAGAATCGCTAGAAAACGACTAAAAAAATACCAGAGTATTACGACACTGTATGCTCTGGTCATTTATCTATAAGGATGGGCAAAAAAGTAGATCCGTAAAATGATTGAACGCAGTTAAATCACATCACCTGACAAAGTTTCTGTTTATGATTGATTCCATTGTTAGTCTGAAGTCCCATTCATAAAGGCATAAACCAGTAAATTCTCCAGCGCGGTAAGTCAGCTAAGATGCGCATTGTACAAAGCTAAAATTCAAGATTAATCTGTCCGCGCATCGCCAGCCGACAGTATAAACGTTTTAATCTTTTTGATTTGAATTCAAAACAATATCAGCTACCCTAATCTTTGGAATAAACACCTTTTTTGACCAAGGAATGAAAGGTTGAATAAGGCCATTGTTCTATGTTATTTACAAAACCGTGTTTTACAGGGTTAAAATGACAATAATCCATATGCCGTTGATAATCTAATTCATCATGGATTGTGTGTTCTCAAAATCGATATTGCCATATGCCACATTCATTACGCGATATTCTTAATTTTGGAATAGACTTTGAGAATGCTTTTTTAATTTCACGCCAACGGGCAGAATAATCGGCATCATTCTCTGGTAGCGTCTAAATACAATGCATATGATAGTCACTTTATATTGTCTGTCGGCTGGCGATGCGCCGACAGATTACACCTGGATTTTAGTTTAGTGCAATGCGCA
>JALVEA010000107.1 GCA_027008665.1 Thiotrichaceae bacterium
CTTATGCACCGCCCCTAGTACCGGAATGTCCGTATATGCATCAACAACGCCACGCAACTTCTTTTCATGTCGAGCGCCACCGACCATATTAAAAATCACACCTGCAATATTGATTTCAGCATCAAACTGTTGGTAACCAAGCAATAACGGCGCAACTCCACGCGTAACCCCGCGTGTATCAATGACGAGTATCACAGGCGTGTTCAAAAGCTTAGCAACCGCTGCATTACTATCACTACCATCTATTTTTAAACCGTCATAAAGACCTTTATTACCTTCAATAATAGCAATATCTGTGCCTTTACTGTGATGACCTACTTTCGTCAGAATTTCACCCTCTGACATGGTATTAAAATCAAGATTATAACAGTGACCACGACTTGCCTGAGCTAACCACAACGGATCAATATAATCAGGTCCTTTTTTGAAAGATTGTACTTTCAAACCTGAGTGATGAAAAGCCGCACACAGACCTAAGGATAGTGTTGTTTTTCCTGATGATTTATGGGCAGCGGAAATATAGATTCTAGACATAGCTCAGGGGACTTTTATAGGTTGAAATCCAAAATGTGGGGGTAATAAGCATATTTTACAAACAAAAATTACAAGATGTGTATAAACAAAAAAATAGGCATAAGAATCATCTTACACCTATTTTTAAACTTGACTATTTTGACTGATTTTATATCAGAGGAATAATCAATAACGCCACAATATTGATAATTTTAATCAATGGGTTAATTGCAGGCCCTGCAGTATCTTTGTAGGGATCGCCAACGGTATCGCCTGTTACTGCTGCTTTATGCGCCTCAGAACCTTTTCCACCATGATAACCGTCTTCAATATATTTCTTAGCGTTATCCCATGCACCACCACCTGTCGTCATTGAAATAGCGACAAATAAACCTGTAATAATTGAACCGATAAGAAGACCACCTAACGCCTGAGCACCTAAGAAAATACCCACAAAAACAGGAATTAAAATAGGTAATAAGGAAGGAATAATCATTTCCTTAATCGCAGCTTTAGTCAGCATATCAACTGCTTTAGAATAATCAGGCTTTTGTGTATGATTCATAATACCTGGCATTTCTTTAAATTGACGACGAACTTCAATTACTACCGAACCTGCTGCTCGCCCTACCGCTTCCATTGCCATTGCACCAAATAAGAAAGGTACCATACCACCAATTAATAAGCCGATAATGACCAGATGGTTGGATAAATCAAAGCTTGTATGCACCTTTGTATGTAGTTGTAGACCGTGTGTAAAATCAGCAAATAAAACCAAGGCTGCTAATGCGGCCGAACCGATAGCGTATCCTTTAGTCACGGCTTTCGTGGTATTACCTACCGCATCCAGTGCATCGGTTGTATTACGAATATCTTCTGGCAAATCAGACATCTCTGCAATACCGCCCGCATTATCCGTAATGGGTCCAAATGCATCCATTGCAACAATAATACCTGTCATTGACAACATAGAAGTCGCTGCAATCGCAATACCATATAAACCTGCCAATGCATGACCTGCCCAGATACCAGCACAGATAACCAACAAAGGAGCTGCGGTTGATTTCATTGAAACGCCTAATCCAGCAATCACATTAGTACCGTGACCTGTAGTTGAGGCTTCTGCAATATGCTTTACAGGCTTAAAAGAGGTGGATGTGTAGTAATCAGTAATAACCACTAATAATGCGGTAATAACAAGTCCAACCAGTGATGCTCCCCAAAGAGCCATGACACTCGACTGCCCATTATCTGCCATCATCATTAAAGTTACAGGATAAAATAAAATCGCCGCAATAGCACCTGATACGATTAAACCTTTATACAGACCTTTCATAACATTTTTATCAGAACCAACAGAAACAAAGAAAGTCCCAACAATAGATGCAAGAATAGACACGGCCCCCAATACTAATGGATAAACAAGTGCATTAGCGGAACCACTAAAAGTCAACGCACCCAACATTAAGGTTGCAACAATCGTAACCGCATAGGTTTCAAATAAGTCAGCCGCCATTCCCGCGCAATCACCAACATTATCACCAACATTGTCCGCAATAACGGCAGGGTTACGTGGATCATCTTCTGGAATATCATTTTCAACTTTACCCACAAGGTCTGCACCAACATCCGCTCCCTTAGTAAAGATACCACCACCTAAACGAGCAAAAATAGAAATCAACGAGCCTCCAAATGCCAAGCCAACCAATGGGGCTAAGTCGATAGTTTTTCCTTCAGGAGTCAATGTACCAATAATCCATAGGTAAAGCGCAACACCGAATAAACCAAGACCTACAACCAGCATACCCGTGATTGCGCCGCCTTTAAAAGCAACTTGCATCGCAGGATTTAAACCATCTTTAGCCGCTTCTGTGGTACGAATATTGGCACGTACTGACACGTACATACCAATGAACCCTGCCAAGCCAGAAAACACAGCACCAAGAAGAAAACCCAAAGCGGTGAGAGTGTCTAGAATAAACCATAAAGCAACAAACAAAACCACACCAACAACCGCTATTGCACTGTATTGACGTTTAAAATAAGCATTAGCTCCTTCTTGAATCGCAGCGGCAATTTCCGCCATTTTATCATTACCAGTGGGTTGAGACATGACCCACTTGATGGTGTAAAAGCTATACCCAAGTGCTACCAATGAGCAAAGTACAGCGATGATAATTCCTGTAGACATAAATAAAACCTCCTAGATTAATCATTAATAAAAAATTTAGCCCATCATTAATAGTTCAATAAATTCAAAGTAGCAAGATAGTTGTTATAATGACTTTGATTAAGATCAACTATAACCAACAGGCAACATAAATAAAAAATATCAAAAACAAAATAACTCTTTAAATTTAATAGATTATTTTACACTAGCTAAGTGTATCATTAGCAATCCAAGCAAGTTTTAAAATTTACTAATCATCCCGATTAAACAGTATAATAATCTCTCCATAGTCAGGACCTTTATAAAATTGGTGGCAAGAAACCCCCTCTGTCTTTGGCTGAGGGGTAGTTGACTGTGAAACAAACCTCATTTTCATCCTTAAAACTACAACGCACATATTATCGTCGGTACACCAGGGCGTGTTGAGGATCATCTGAATAGACGTACATTAAAAATCGATGATGTGAATATATTAGTCCTTGATGAAGCAGTTAGAATGCTAGAAATGGGATTTCAACAACAACAGCGCAATTTGCTAATAAAAGCATCGCCATACTCTCTGCAACCGATGTCGCCGCACGGGGATTGGATATTGAAGCGATTGAAATGGTGATTAATTTTGATATTGCCCATGACCCTGAAATCCACCTACACCGCATAGGACGCACGGGACGCGCAGGCAACACGGGTATCACCGGCTCATTATATAATGACAAAGAAGCGCATAAACTTGCTCTACTTGAAGGTGATATTGATCCCATTGCTGATAGCGAACCTTTACCACCACTCTCTCTTTTAGAAGAGCCACCGCTACAAGCCACGATGATCACCTTGCTAATTGATGGCGGAAAAAAACAAAAACTTCGCCCAGGGGATATTTTAGGGGCATTGACTAGTAAAAATGGCATCACAGGAAAACAGGTGGGAAAAATTCAAATTTTTGACTACTGGGTCTATGTAGCAGTGAATCGTAACATCGCTAAAATCGCCCTAAACCAATTGAATACAGGAAAACTAAAAGGACGCTCTTTTTGAGTTTGACAAGTGCATAACAAAACCCATAAAAAACAGCTTTATAGCATATCACATCTGGTTTAACTTGACTATTTTGTAAAAAATTATTCAACGTTTATTTTTCAACATTCAAGACATCGTTGAGGCGCATAGCAAGCACTAAACGTGATGTCTTGCATGATCAGGCTTTCTACTCGTTTAGCAAACTCACTTTTAGCTTTTCCAAAAAGAGGGAGAAAATAAGACTAGCACTGTGAATATTTCCAATCTTCCAAGTAACATAGCAAAAACTCCTAACCATTTTACAATGTCATTCATCCCTATAAAGCTAGATGCTACGTCTCCAAGACCTGGGCCGACATTGTTAATACAAGCGGCAACGGCTGAGAAAGCGGTTATTTGATCAACACCCACTGCCATCATTAGTAACATTAAGATAGTGAATGATACGAAATACAAACCAA
>JALVEA010000108.1 GCA_027008665.1 Thiotrichaceae bacterium
TATGCTTAAATATCTAACTAGACCACTTAAAATAAAAAAAATAAATCTATATATAATTTTAACTTATTTTGTTTTTTAAAAAAAAAATATAGACCCTCCTATAAAAACTGATGGACGGTGTTTTTTATTCTGTGTATTATTCTCCGCCCTCTTTAAAGAAAGAGCTTATTTAACAAACAGACGGTCGCTAACTATATGAAAAACAATATATTATTTTTTGGGGATATTTAGACGGACTTAATCCATTTTTCATGATCGAATTCCTAGGGGGTAGCACAATAGAGCAAAACTCCAATGCATATAATAGATGTTATATGGAGACATCCTGCTACTTTTATAGGCTAAATAATAAACCTTACGTGCGTAATTGAAGGCAAGACTTGTATGAATTTATCCGACACAACAAAAGAAATATTTAAATCTATCCCTGAAGCTATTATTCCTAACTCTAAGGATGAACAACTCATCCGACAACATAGGACATTATTAGCAAGCTATGAAAATGAAATGGTCACAGGATTTTATGACACGGTCTATGGGGATAAAAATCTAAAAGATCATTTAACATCTACTGAACGTAAAATGCGCGAACAAACCTTACGTGAATGGTATCAAGTAACCATTAATGGAAATTTCGACGAATATTACTGGAACTGGCAAGTATTTGTAGGAATTGTACATGTCAAACACCATGTCCCTAATGCTGCCATGCTCAGTATGTGGGGTTGGATGATGAGTTTTTTTCAAAGAAACTTATTGAATGATTTAGAAACAGAAGAAGCGATTAAAGTATTAACCGTTTTACAAAAATTACAAGCAGTTGTCACTAGCTTAAGCGTTGAAAGTTTCATAATGACAAGAAAAAAAGCAATCTATTTAGCTTCAGGTCTCAATGAGAAGATTCTTTCCCGCTTAGTTAGTGTCGAAATTGATAAACTACTTCAACAAGGACGCGAAAATTTAATGCTCTCAGTTGAGCCACAGCAAATAGCAGCATAAAAATTTAATAGTCGTTAGTATCTTTACTAATAACACAAAAAACAGGAATGAAAAAATGAAAAATTATATGATCTCAACAACAGATGGTCTATCTCTTATCAACACCTTTCAAGATAAAGAAGAAGATGAAGTTGCCGCATTAACAGCCGCTTTATCAGGACTTGGTAAAGGTTTAAGAAAAGGGATCGATATTGGTGATTTAGGAACTATTATCATTAATGGTAGTAAAGGGCGTTATGGTATGCGTTATATTGACGATCAGCGTATTTTAGGTGTGTTAGCAACCGATTCAATGTCAGAACAAAAACTAATGCATGATATTGAAGCAATGGCAGAAACGATATCTCATAATTAAATTATTAGTTATTGGGTGCGTTTTTATTTTTTCTACAAATGCTTTCACTTGTACTATCTTTGCGTTCAATAAGTGAAGTTCTAAGCAATGGTTCTACTAAAAATCTTGCTTACCCTTTTGTCCCTGTTTGAAGCATCTCAAACGTTGTATAAAGCGACTATACGCCTCTTGAGAAGCTCCATTCAGGAACAAAAAACCAGCGCAACAATAGATAGAATCATTACTTTAAGACTACTCCCAATAAAACAAAGGCACAAACGGGTTGATATCTGATTTCTTAGGAATTACAAAAAAACCTGAATATAATTAATACTCAGGTTCTCTTACAACCTAAAGGTAAAATTAGATAACTTTACCACCTTTAGCTTCACAATCTTCTTTAGATGCTTTAACCCATCCTTTACCTTTACAACTATTTTGCCCTTTACAAGCACTCGTTGCAGTCGCACATTCAGATTTTCCTTTGCAGGCGTTAGTACCTGAACATTTGATTTCTGCTACTGTTGCCGCAGGCTCTGTCGCTGGTTTTTCTGCTGTTGCTGTTTTCTCAGTTGCTGCTTTATCGCCACCACCACAGGCTGCTAATAATAATGCTGATGTAGCTGATACAAGCGCCATACCTGATAATTTTTTAACTGATCCCATTGTTTATTCCTCTATTTATATGTATGACGAAAGACACGCCCTATACCCGAAAAGATACGGAGTATAAGATAATTTAGATTCAGATAACACAAATTTTCTTAGTCTTTTGCTTTTAGTCTTTTTCTTCACGGGCAACAGCACGATAACCAATGTCCTTTCTATAATATATGCCATCCCACCAGATAGAATCTACTAATGCATACGCAATTTGTTGTGCCTCTGTCACGTTATTTCCTAAACCAACCGCACATAACACACGACCCCCATTAGTAATAATGTCTTTTCCTTGAGTGCTTGTCCCTGCATGGAATATTTTTGCATTGATATCAGTTTGATCAGACAAACCTGAAATCACCTTCCCTTTAGCGTAATCATTAGGATAACCACCTGCGGCCAATACAACCCCTAATGCGGCGCGTGAATCCCATTTAGCCTCTACTTTATCTAGTTTTCCATCCAATGCGGCATTCATAAGTTCCACCAAGTCAGATTTTAAACGCATCATAATAGGTTGTGTTTCTGGATCACCAAAACGGACGTTATATTCAAGCACTTTCGGTATGCCATCACTACCGATCATTACACCTGCATATAGAAAACCTGTAAAAGGATGCCCTTCATTTGCCATACCTAAAATAGTGGGTTCAATGACCAATTCCATAATACGCTGATGCATTTCTGCGCTCACAACAGGAGCGGGAGAATAAGCTCCCATGCCACCTGTATTAGGACCTAAATCCCCATTATCTCGTGCTTTATGATCTTGCGAACTCGCCAATGGTAAAATATTTTTACCATCTGCCATTACAATAAAACTTGCCTCTTCACCTTGTAAAAACTCTTCTACTACAACTCGATGACCTGCATCACCAAAGGCATTACCTGCTAACATATCTTTAACGGCATCAATTGCCTCTTGTTCCGTTTGCGCTAGAATGACTCCTTTACCCGCGGCCAAACCATCTGCCTTAATCACAATCGGAGCGCCTTGTTGTTTTATATAAGCGACCGCCTCTTCTATTTCTGTAAAATTACCGTAAGCTGCGGTTGGAATATGATGTCGTGCTAAAAAATCTTTAGTAAACGCTTTAGAACCTTCTAACTGAGCCGCGCCTTTAGTCGGACCAAAACAAGGCAAACCTGCCTCGGTAAATTGATCCACCACGCCCATAACAAGAGGCACTTCAGGGCCAACAAGGGTTAAGTCAATCTTATTTGTTTGTGCAAAATTAAGTAAACCTTCTAAATCTTCCGCTCCAATATCTATATTTTGCAATTTATTTTCTAAAGCCGTACCCGCATTACCGGGAGCGACAAAAACACGCGAAACATGATCAGACTGCGCTATTTTCCAAGCTAATGCATGTTCGCGCCCACCACTACCTATGACTAAAATATTCAATTTCTACTCCCACACATAAATTGATAAGCGATGCAGTATAGTAGGGTTAATCAATAAATGGCATCCCTAGAATAAAGCAAATGAAAAGTTTCTCTGGCAATGTCTCTATAATCACCTATTATTCTGCTATTTATAATAAAAAGCAAAGGACACTATGCAAGTAATTCTCGCCAATCCCCGTGGCTTCTGCGCTGGAGTAGACCGTGCCATTGATATCGTTGACCGCGCCATTGAGCTACTCGGCGCACCTATTTATGTTCGCAATGAAGTGGTACATAACCGCTATGTGGTAAATAATTTACGCGATAAAGGTGCTATTTTTGTTAAAGAGTTAGACGAAGTTCCCGATAATGCAACCGTTATTTTTAGCGCACATGGTGTATCACGCAGTGTACAAAATACCGCTAAAGAACGTGGCTTAAAAGTCTTCGATGCAACTTGTCCATTGGTGACTAAAGTGCATATGGAAGTGTTGCGTTACAGTCGAGAAGGACGCGAAGCGGTTTTAATTGGTCATAAAGGACATCCTGAAGTGATTGGAACAATGGGGCAATATGACACCTCCGCTGGCGGTAAAATTTACCGTGTTGATTCACCTCAGGAGGTTGCAGAGTTATCCATACAAAATCCTGAAAAATTAGCATTTGTCACCCAAACGACGCTTTCAGTAGATGATAGCATTGTGGTGATTGATGCATTAACCAAACGCTTTCCACATATCATCGGACCTAAAAAGAATGATATTTGCTATGCGACACAA
>JALVEA010000109.1 GCA_027008665.1 Thiotrichaceae bacterium
AATATTTGAACGTATCATAGTTTTATGATTCGTTACTGTGTAATCAATGTTGAGTAAAAAGCCATATTTTTTTATACGATTTTTAATCCAATCTGTAAAATGTTGACCAACTTTTAAGTAAGCGTGAAGTGTTCGACCATCAACAAGATTTTGATCAGTGCCATCACTTGTAATCTTGCCTTGGTAAATTGGAATTAATGTTTCTTGTGGTAGATTGGACATTCTGTAATCTCCTGATATTTTCAATTAAACATTTTTACTAATTGGGATTAAAAAACTTCGTTGGCTTGGTCATTGTGAAGTTTTTTTATTGCTATGGAATGTTTTATATATGAGATATGTTAATTTCCTAATAGCTAGGATTTAACCCATTAGAAATGGTATATATGTTTTTTCAAGCATACTCATCCATAATAAAAAACTTATTTCTTAAATAAGTTTTCAGACACAATTAGCTATTTTTTCTAATTATTTTAAGTAGAAAGAAAAAGAGCAATAGACTTAATAAAAAAATATTAAGCATTTATTATTACTTTATTAGGTTTGCCGATTGGTGATAATAAAATAAAAAATAACACTTTTTCGGGAATAATTGCTTTTGTGGATAAAAGCATTGGTTATGGATAGCATCCTGATGATGCTGTGGGTATAATCGGTTTTGCATGATTCAATCCTATCTTACATTAGGTTGATAAATGAAGTCCTAGCTTTGCTGGTCTCTAAGTCAGCTTAGCCGGGCATAATTTTTAATAAGCTTGTTTCCTAGTTAAAAAAACAGTCCACATCACTTATTACAATACTATAAACCATATTTCAGAATTATGCTGGGTGATAATTTCCCGTTTTACCAGAACGATCTTTATATTCACTGGGCTGAAAGTTCAGCTCAGTGAATTGTGGGATTACGGAGAAATAATTTTACTCTGCCCCCAATTATTTTAATTCACTTGGTGGTTTTTTCTCCCGACGAAATTCGTCGAGTGTTCTAAAAGGAGTGAAAGCTTTAGCTTTTCCGATGCCGTTAGGCAAGGCTGGCATTTGCTATATTATAGAACGGTGTGTTTTACGGAAAAGCTGAAGCTTTCATTCCTGTCATCAGGAAATTATTTATCTGAAAAACTATAGTTCCGTGTTGAAAAAATACTATGAAATTAATCATATTTTTGTAATGTCGTTAAATGTCGTGATCTTGGTTTGAAAAAAAACAAACGTCTAAAATTTTAGGGTGCGGAATGTGGATTCCTAGCGACAGTCTGCTTGATTCACGGGTCGAAATGCCTTGTTTTGGTACAGGGCATTGATACCAATAATAAACCCTAAGGCATCTTTTTCTAATTCCGTATTATGAGTGCTTTCAATAAGGTGTCCATGATTAATTTTCATGGTAACAGGCTGTTCTTCGGGTTGGATAATGGCAATTTCATCACCCACTCGTAGCCCATACATTTGATGAAATTTCATTAACGACATATTTTTATGATGAGATTCATAAATACTGTGCCCTAAAATTGGATAGCGTAAATTATCAATGCCGATTAAATCTAATGCGGTGGCTAAAAGATCAGGTTGCATAGTTAAGCGATTAATTGTTTTTGCTTCGACCCCTTCGCCTAAAATAATCCCCATGATTTTAAATAGATTAAAAGGAAGCAGATCATCACCGTAGACGCGCACATTATGATCTGAGGCGATCAGAAAAATAGTGTCTTTATAATAAGCTTCTTTTCTTGCGCTATCGATAAATAAACCAATGGCATAATCGGCATATTTAATCGCATTTTCTACCGAGTGCTTTTCTACTCCTTTGACTAATTCAATCCGACCTTCTGGAAATTCGAATGGGGTATGATTAGTAGTCGAAAACATAACAGAGATAAACGGTTGTTGTTTTGCATAAAAACCTTTGAACTCTTGATTAGCACGTTTCACTAAATCTTCATCACTGACTCCCCAAATACCATGAAAAGTGGGATTGTTAAATTTATTCTCATCAATAATGTCATCAAAACCATTTCCGTAATACCATGATGCCATATTATCAAAACGCTTTTCACCACCATAAATAAAGACACTATGATAACCATAGGGCTTTAATAATTGCGCTACCGTAAAAAAATCTTTTTGCGATTTATTCCGCTTTAAGACTCCTTTGCCCGCTACAGGCAAAAAACCAGCACTTAGTCCTGCTAAACCGCGAACACTGCGTGTCCCATTAGAATAAAGTGAAGTGAACCAAAGCCCTTGCTCCGCATAGCGATCTAAATTAGGTGTAAGTCCTCGCTTATCACCTAATGCGCCTACAAATTGCGCCCCTAAGCTTTCTTGGACAAAAATAACCAAGTTTTTGGGTTTCTTGCGCTTAAAATGAGTGGGAACGATACGTGCGAATGGTGTTTTACACTTCTTTGGATCAATATCTAAACGTTTTCCCATGCGCCTATAGGCTTCTGCCAGTGGCATTTTGCCATAGCGTTTTATCTTAAAACCTGTGGTTTTTTGTGAATAATAAGCATAACCAATGGCGTATAATGAGTTTTTAGTGATTTCATTGACTAAATGACTATGGGTATACGTTGCGTCAGAAATATTAGCAGGACGATGCCCAAAAGAGGAACGTACCCCTATAAACAGCACAATAAATACAGGTAAAAATAATAAAATACGTCGGCTATAAGCAATATCATACACTTCAATAAAGAAATGTCGGGATTGCTTCCAAAACCAAACAGCAAAGGCAAGCAACATCACGGTGCTAATGAAAATTTCTAGTTTATAGCTTGCCCAGATATTGCCGAAGACTTCTTTAGGGTATTCTAAATAATTGATAAAAAGCGCATTAGGACGTACATCAAATTCAGCAAAGAAAGGAAAAGTTGCATTTTCTATATAAATGACCACTAAAAAAATCAGCAAAAAATAAAATCGCAAGCTAATATTAGCCAAATGTTTTAATTTTGAAGGTAATAACAGCAATAAGATGGCAGGAATAAGTAAAAATAAGGATGCAACGATAGTATCCATACGCAATCCATATACAAAACTCCACCAATATTCCGTATTGCTGTGGATAATACGTTCAAAATAGAGAGAAAATAGACCCAATCGTCCTAAAAAGAAAAGTCCAACTAGACCCAAATAAAGAATGAATAGCTTTTTAATCGGAGTCCATAAAGACGTTTTTTGTGTGGATTTGGTCATAGTTTATGAATTTCAATAAGAGAGAAGGTTGTTTATATGTCTGAACATAAAATTCAAGCAAAAATTGATTGTTTTGGTACCATTGATAAAAAAAATAAAGAAGGCTGTAACACTTGTGAAAATAATACATTATGTGAAATATTTAAGCCTAAATTAGAACAACATATAGCACAAGCAGAAGAAAAAGGTCGCTTAGATTATATAAAGAAAATCACTGCTAGCAATAGCGCAACAAACAGTAAGTACACTATTTATGCGATTCTTGTTGCTATTATGTTGTTTTTATTATGGATGCTTTCACAAGAAAGTCACGCTATCTTGATCAATCAATAGCAAAAACATTATTTACTAATTTATACAATTAAGGGCAACAGGTATGGGGTATTTCTATTTAGCCATTGCGATTATTATGGAAGCAGTTGCAATGACAGCTTTAAAATCAGGTGCTTTTTCAAAGCTTTTGCCAACATTAATGATGAGCGCAAGCTATGGAATTTCATTTTATTTCATGTTATTAGCACTTAAAACCATACCAATGGGGATTACCTATGCCATCTGGGCAGGTGTTGGCATTATTTTAATTGCTATTATTGGAGTGGTGCGTTATCAAGAGGTTCCTGATTTAGCCGCGCTGATAGGAATGGGCTTTATTATATTAGGGGTTGTTATTATTCGTGTATTTTCAAATACCGCTGTTCATTAGGAAAAGGAGTTTCTATGTCATCATTATTTATGATATAGATGGCAGTATCATTCCGTGGTAAAATTAACCATCCATAATCATTATTTATTAGGAAAACATGGGAATAATAACCAACTATACTTCTATTATTGCATCATCAGTGCTTCTTCTCGCTTGCGGTTCAGAGACGAATACACAATCTGATATAGCAACAACTACACCAGTACAACCTGCCACAGTGGTTGCTACATCTACTAATCCATCACCACTCCTCCGATTC
>JALVEA010000110.1 GCA_027008665.1 Thiotrichaceae bacterium
GTGCTAATTAAGTATTTATATCTGTTTTTTATTTTAATATATTAATCTTATAGTTATAAGCAATAGATTTTCCTGCATGTTGTTTTTTATTTAAATTAAAGGTTAAATCTTTGCTTAATGCACCAGCAGGTTTATTAATTTTTTGAAAAACGCCCCCTTTTACAAGGGGTTTTAAGCTTGTATCTGCTAGAATTTTTCCAGAGTCTGTAGAGGCGATTATTTTAATAAAATCAGAGCCTGCTGGTTTTGTCACAATAAAATCATAAGCTGCACCTTTTTTAGGAACACGAATGGTTTGATGTGCTTTAACAAAACGGTTGTTATTATATTTATTAGGAAATAATTGGTGTATAGCCCCTGATGTTCCATGATTGATAATCGTTATATAAGCATCGGCACTGGGTGTGACTGAAATAATGACAGCTTCACCAATTCTGTAATTTAATTTATTAGTTGAGACTTTTAGTCTTAATGTTTTGGAGGGAATACGAGGTTTTACCTGTGATAGTATCTTTTGTTCATTATTTATTTTTTGCACACGTTTTTTTTCACGGATAATGAGGTCTTTAGACCTTGCTGCTTCAGTGGTATTATCGGCGAAGAGTGAGGGAGTTAGTATAATGCTACTAATCAGTATGGCTAGGGTGGTAAATGATTTTTTTCTCATGAGTCTGATTTTTAGTGTAGGAAATATATAAATGCGGTATAAAAATAAATTATCTTTGTTCTTATTGTTAATAGGAGGATGGGTTCATTCTTCGATGGCAACTAATTATAGTTTACCATCTGGATTTATTTCAGAATTAGAGGAGAATATCGATCTTTCGCTACCTACTATTAAACCTCCTCCAACTATTATAGCATCTTTAAATCCTAATGTTGAAGAGATAAACGTTGAAGAGTTTAAATTAGAGCTAAAAAGCTATAGTGATAATTACCGTATAGGAGAGACAATTTCTTTTTCGATTAAAAGTGAACAGGATTGTTATTTAACAGTGCTTAATAAAGGAACGACAGGGAAAGCAACAGTATTATTTCCCAATGCTTTTCATCCAGATAATTATATTAAAAAAAATACAATGATTTTATTACCCAGTGAAAGCTTAATGCCTGTTGATGCTTTATATATTGGAAGACCTGATAACTCAATTACAGAGTATGAAACGATTATTGCGATTTGTCGGCAATCAAAAAAACCGCTATTTAAACAGCCTTATCGCTTTGATGATTATAATTTCCGTACCTTTTTAGCATCAGAGGATTGGTCTGAGCAGACAACAACGGTTGATAATGGTCAAGAGGCTCGTTCTAAAATTCGTTTTACTGCAAAGGCTGCTTTAGTTAAATAGTTTGTCAATATGAAGTGGCTGGAATGCGAATGTTTTTTTGGCGTAACATTTCTGATAATCTAATCAGTGGTAAGCCAATTAAGGCGGTGGGGTCATCACCTTGCAAGCGTTTAAAAAGACTAATCCCTAGACCTTCTGATTTAAAGCTCCCTGCACAGGCGTAGGGCTGTTCAACTTGTAAATAGGCTTCAATTTCATAATCAGTTAGTATTCTAAAATCGACATGAAAAGGTACTAGATCCAGTTGGTAATCGTTTGTTTTAGCATCGTATAAGCAAAGCCCTGTTAAAAAAGTGACTCTTTCGCCTGAGCTTTCACGTAATTGTTGCACGGCGTTTTGATGATGCTTTGGTTTGCCACGAATAACACCCTTTAAGATAGAGCATTGATCTGATCCTATAATCAATGCATTAGGATATTGTTTTGCGACTGCCTGTGCTTTTTGCAATGCAAGGCGTTTTACATAATCTTGGGCTGATTCATTTTTTAATACTATCTCTTCAATATCAGGGGAGGCAGTAGTAAATGGGATACTAAGACGTTGTAATAATTTTTTACGATAGGGTGAGGTAGAGCCAAGAATAAGTTGGTATTGCATGGTGATAGTATGGTTGTAAAAGATAAAGGCGACCTATTGTATCTTTAATAGATTTTTGATAATAGAGAGAATTTTAAGCAGTATCGAAATAAACAAGAATAGAGCTTTACAGTAGGGGGGGATAATTTCTATAATCGCGCGCTTATGTCAAAAAGACTACCCATTGATATTGATCCTTTCCGCTTGGTTGAACAGCGAATACTTCTCAGCGGTGAGATGCCTGTTAAACAGTTTCCTCGCTTGAAAAAATTGTTGTCAACAAATACGGGCGTGATACAGGTTGATCTAGTCTTTACACGAACGAATGTGACCGCTTTACCCGTTATTACAGGGACTATTACAGGTAATTTAGAACTTATTTGTCAGCGTTGTTTAGATGCTGTTTTGTTTGTTGTAAAGAGTGATCTTAATATTGTTCTAGTGAAAACAGATGCGGAAGCTAAACGTCTGCAAAATGACTATGATACTTGGTTAGTAGAAGACGATAGAATATTTTTACAAGATTTTATTGAAGATGAAATTTTGTTGGTTTTACCTCATTCGGCATTGCATGATGAATGTGAACCGTTTAAGCCGTTGATTGAAGCATTGCCAAACGAGGTAGTAGAAGCACAGCAGCAGGAAAATAATAATCCTTTTGCTATTTTGAAAGATTTAAAGCATTAATCGGAGTAAGCCAAAATGGCAGTACAAAAAAGTAAAGTAACCCGTTCTAGGCGTGGTCAGCGTCGTTCTCATGACTCATTAAAAAATCCTACTTTATCCGTTGACCCTGTTTCAGGTGAGACGCATTTACGCCATCATATGACACCGAATGGTTTTTATCGTGGTCGTCAAGTGATTGCACCTAAAGAAGTGTATGAAGATGATGAGGATGAATAAGCTTTTTTAAGCTTAATGAAAGACTATTTTAGTTTTTCAAATAGAACAATTAGCTGTATATTCAATCACTAAAGTTGGACATGCAGTGATGAAAATCGCGGGCTTGTCCCGCGATTTTTTGTAGAGTTTAAGGAAAAAAAATGCATTCTTTTCATCGAATTTCTTTAGATGCAATGGGGGGCGATAATGGCTTTCCCGTAGTCGTTGCGGCGGCAGTTGAAGCATTAGAAGAATACAAGGATATAGAACTTGTTTTAGTCGGTGATGAAAAAAAACTGACACAAGAACTGAAAAAGTATAAGAATACCGATGCAAGTAGATTAAGTATTCATCATGCCTCTCAAGCAGTTGCTATGGATGAATCACCTGCTTTGGCATTGCGTAAAAAGAAAGATTCTTCAATGCGAGTTGCTATTAATCTTGTTAAGCAAGGCGATGTTGATGCAGTAGTGAGCGCAGGTAATACAGGTGCATTAATGGCGACTGCACGTTTTGTATTGAAAATGCTACCTGGTATTGATCGTCCTGCCTTATGTACTGCTATTCCTAATTCGATCAGCCATACTCACATGCTGGATTTAGGGGCGAATATTGATTCATCGGCTGAACATTTATATCAATTTGCATTAATGGGATCAGAATTAGTTACTGCCATTGATGCGATTGATGCGCCGCGTGTGGGTCTATTGAATATTGGCGAAGAAGAGATGAAAGGCAATGAGCAGGTCAAACTAGCACATGATTTGATTAAGCAGGGCAACTTCAATTACCAAGGGTTTGTTGAAGGCAATGATATTTTTAGTGGTAAAGTTGATTTAATCGTTTGCGATGGTTTTGTGGGGAATGTCGCACTTAAAACCTCTGAAGGTTTGGCAAAAATGCTTTCAACGGAGTTAAAAGCAGAATTCACCCGTAATATTTTTAGTAAATTAGCGGCTTTAATTTCTCTGCCTGTTCTGAAGACTTTTATGAAACGCTTTGATCATCGTCGCTATAATGGTGCAAGTTTATTAGGGTTACAGGGAATTGTGGTTAAAAGTCATGGCAATGTTGATGCATTGGCTTATGCCAAAGCAATTGGAATAGCACGTAAAGAAGTGAAAGGGCAACTGCATTTGCGGATTAAATCTAAACTAGAAGCGATGATGTAAGGCTACTCCAAGAAAATAAACCATTGCAAAGAAATAAACGCCTAAAAAACTAAGGATTAATACAATATGTTTTCACGAATTGCGGGTACGGGTAGCTATTTACCAGAAAAAACACTGACTAACTATGATTTAGCCGAAATGGTTGAGACGAGCCATGAATGGATTGTAGGGCGTACGGG
>JALVEA010000111.1 GCA_027008665.1 Thiotrichaceae bacterium
TTGATTAATAACCCGCTCAAACGATGCATCATCATCACGATTAAGCGTTAAACGCAGATAGCAAAGCGCATCTTTAATTTCAGCGCGTTCAAAAAAGCGCAGTCCACCATAAACACGATAGGGAATAGTATTTTCATTTAAACTACTTTCAAACACACGTGATTGAGCATTGGAACGGTATAAAATCGCAATATCTTGATAGCGCCCGCCCTGATTAACCCATTCCTCAATACGTGAGACGCTATAGCGAGCTTCATCTAATTCATTAAAAGCAGGATAAAGATGAACTAATTCACCATCTCCTTGATCTGTCCATAAATTTTTGCCTAAGCGCCCTTCGTTATGTGCAATAACCGCATTGGCAGCTTTTAAAATATTACCTGTAGAGCGGTAATTTTGCTCCAACTTTATCATTGCAGTGGGTGTGAAATGCTGTGAAAACTGTTGAATATGCTCAATCTTAGCTCCACGCCAAGCATAAATAGATTGATCATCATCACCGACAGCAAAGGGGGAGGTTTGATCGCCACAAAGTAATCTAATCCAAGCGTATTGCAGTGAATTAGTATCTTGAAACTCATCAATCAAAATATGCCGAAAGCGTTGTTGATAATGTTGCAATAACTCAGGATTATCACGCAATAACTCTAATGAACGCAGAAGCATCTCAGCAAAATCAATCACACCCGCACGCTGACAAGCAGACTCATAAGTGGCGTAAATGGTTCTTAATTGTCGGGTTGTTTTATCATCGTAATCCTCAATACTCTCTGGACGAATACCTTCATCTTTGCAATTATTGATATACCATTGAGCTTGTTTAGGTGGCCATTCTTTTTTATCTAAGCCTAAACCACGCATTACGCGGGTCACCATGCGCAGTTGATCATCGCTATCTAAAATCTGAAAAGTTTGAGCTAAATTAGCCTCTTGCCAATGACGACGTAATAAACGATGTGATAAACCATGAAAAGTCCCCACCCACATGCCTCCAACAGGTGAGCCTAGTAATTGTTCAATACGAGAACGCATTTCATTAGCGGCTTTATTGGTAAACGTCACCGAAAGAATAGAAAAAGGAGAAACTCCCTCAACTTGAATCAACCATGCAATACGGTGAACAAGTACCCGTGTTTTCCCACTCCCAGCACCTGCAAGCACTAATATAGGTTGAGATTGAGCTGAAACCGCCTCGCGTTGCGGTTTATTTAATTGATCTAATATATGTGATACATCCATGCCGCCGATTGTAGTCATCAAGCATAGAAGTTACAAATTAGAGATCATTATTGGATGAATATATCAGACTATCTGTAACAAGATAGATTATGATACTCCGCCATAAAATAATAATTTTGCTATTAAAGGTAGTAATATTTTCATACGGATAGAAAGATTATATGTACAAATTTACATTTATAGACCTTTTTGCAGGTATAGGGGGATTTCATTTAGCAATGCATTCTTTGGGCGGTGAGTGTGTTTTTGCTTCAGAATTAGATGCTAATGCAAGAAAAACATACAAACATAATTTTAAGAAAATTTCCCCAAAACTATTTGAAAATGGAAATTTTAATGATGATATACGAAATATAATACCCGAAGAAATCCCAGATTTTGATGTATTATGTGCTGGTTTTCCTTGCCAACCATTTAGTCAAGCGGGATACAAAAGAGGATTCTCAGATAACCACAAATCAGAGAGAGGAAATTTATTTTTCAATATTGTTGATATTATTGAAGCTAAAAGACCTAAAGCATTCTTCTTAGAAAATGTGCGTGGAATCGTTTCACACGACAATGGAAAAACGTTTAAAGTAATTAGAAATATTCTTGAAGAAGAGCTTGGATATTCCTTTTACTACAAGGTTGTCAAGGCCTCAGAATATGGGCTTCCTCAGCTTAGACCTAGAGCCTTTATGATAGGTTTTCGTGATGAAGGGATAATGAGAGGCTTTGAATTTCCTCCCAAAATACCCCTAAAATTTAATATGAGTGATGTTTGGGAAGGGGATTGCAGTAGAGAAATAGGTTTTACTATCCGCGTTGGGGGAAGAGGCTCTAAGATTAATGATAGAAGAAACTGGGATGCTTATTTAGTGAATGGGGAGATTAGACAATTATCTCCTAAAGAAGCGATAAAAATGCAAGGCTTTCCAAGTGACTTTGAATTTCCAGTAGCCAAAACACAAGCAATGAAACAGCTAGGAAATAGTGTTGCAGTAGATGCAATAAAGACTTGTGCTAAAAGCTTATTAGCCCATATGAAGACATTGCTATTTAAGGAAACAACAATGAGTAAAAAAAATAAGGGGGGCTTTGGAATTAAGTCTTATTTGGGTAGCAAACCAACCTTATTAAATGCTTCAGGAAATACAAACTTCATCTATAAAGCTGTTGGAGTATCAGCTCAAGATATTGATTCAATCAATAATATTTCCACTAGAACAAAGCTCAAAGATAGAATTAAAGCCATTCACGATTTAGGAGGGAATCTAGTTTTTGAAAAAGCAGAAAAAGAAATATTAGAGTACAATCTAAAAGCTGTGGATTCTGTTATGCCTGAAATTATCAGCGCAATGCTGTATGAATTTTTTGTAAATAGAACCTCTAGTATAAAACAAAATATAGCTAATATTCATAAAGAGGGGAGACTTAACAAAAATATCAATTACGGGGATTTGGCAGCACTTGAAATAAAAATAAAAAACTTACTTATTTCCGTTCTTTTAGGATTCTTTCCGGGTAAAAAGTGGGATGGAAACCTTGAATCTAATGGAACAATTGTCGTTAAAGAAAATGGGGAACAAGTAGGTTTTCATATCATTGATATGGCATCTCTCAAAGAGTACCTTTTTGAAAATATTAAATTTGATACTCCTTCTATGAGTAGACACCGATATGGTAGCTTATTTGTTGAGAATGGAGGCACTGTATTCTTCAAATTAAATTTACAGTTAAGATTTTAGTCGTTTTTTTCTTGAACCCAAGTTCTTATTTTAGTTGCATCATATGGAAATAGAATTTCTGAACAGCGTTACCAAATAAGAATTTGGTAACGAGAAAAAGTACATGGGAAATGTAAATCGAGAAATGAATGATGCGTATATGGTTATTTTGCTACTCTATTATTACCTGATAACTCACCGATCCCTTAGCCCCACCTTCGAGTGTTCCTGTAAAACGCCATTCTACATCGGGATCATTTTCAATGGGTGAACAGTTTAAGCCTGTGGGTGTGTTGTCGCAGTTGGCTGTTCCTGTTTGTAAAAGGGTAAATTCTTGAGCGGTGTCATTGATTTCCAGATCAGTAATTGCTCCTGTGCCTGTGTTGCTATAATAAATACGGTATTTAAGTATCTCCCCTGGTTTTGCCTGATTTTGTGTTTCCGTTTCGGCTGTATTTTGGGTGATATTTTGTACTGTTTTGCGCAGCTCTAGTTTGGAGCTTTTAACTGGATTCTGATTATCATTTGCGGCTACTTTGCTTGTATCGATAACGTTTAATGTCACCGTTCCAGCGAGTGCATTATTAAAATCAAAATCTGCACTAATGGTATTAGTAAAGGTTTCACCATTGGCTATATTTTGCGGTGCGTAGACTTTATTAATTAAGCAGATATTAGTTCCTGCGCTAGTTGCAAGGTTGTTGCTGATAGGTGCAGAGGCTTCTGTCGTGTCTAATTGTCCATTACAGTTATTATCTTGATAAATCACACTGCTCCAGCCTGATGTAATTGCTGTGCTATTTGCTGTGGTGAAATTCACAATGCCTGTACTTTTAGCAGTAAATGTATGTGGATAGAGAACCACATTGCCCGCGAGTATGGTATTGCTATGGTTAGGGTTAAAACTCGGTGGATGAACATCGCCGAAGTTTTTCCCTGTGATTTTTGCATCCACGACGCTAAAGGTATCTAAAACATTGGCAGTGGTTGAGCGATAAAGTGCTGGGTCTTTGGCTTTTGCAATATCACAGTTTTGTGGCACAGGTACGGTTTCACGCGAGGCTTCATAGAGCTGATAATTACCGGGAACAACGGGGAAAAATTCATAGAAACCCTTGGCATCGGTACGGGTGCTAATACAGCTATTATTTATAATATCGACTAAAACAACGGGCAGATCACTGATTCCTTTTTCATTCGCATCATCA
>JALVEA010000112.1 GCA_027008665.1 Thiotrichaceae bacterium
CCACTAGTGTTATTTTTTTTATGCTTGGATAGCTTAATAATTCTCTTGTTGCCAAACCATCACCGCCACCGAGTATAAGAATATTTTCAGCCGCTTTGACTATGCTCATAACAGGATGCACTAATGATTCGTGATAACGGTATTCATCAAAACTATCAAATTGCAATGCGCCATTAATATAAAATCGTAGACGTTGCTTGCGTTTAGTCAGGACTAAGCGTTGTTGATAATTTGAATTTCCGGCATAGATTAGAGGATCTTGATATAAACGACTTTCCATACGACTCACAAAGGAGCTAGAAATAAAAAAGCCGAAGATTAAGAGCAATAAAAGTAAGATTCCATAGCCTAGTAAATAGTGATAGCGGCTAATTTCAGTTCTAAAAACATACAGTGCTAATAGTCCAATGCCAGTATTGAAAATACCCATCAGTAAACCTGATTGCATTAAGCCAAGCTGAGGCACTAAGACTAGAGGAAAGACTAAGGCCGCTATCAATGCACCAATATAATCGGCGGTAAAGACATTGGAAACATTTGTTTTTAGTGAAAAATGCTGTTTTAAAATTCGAATAACGAGGGGAATTTCAGTCCCTAGTAAGCTACCCAATAAGAGAATAATAATAAAGAGAAAAGGAGTGTAGTTATCTAATACTGCAAAGGCAAAAAATAAAAACGGCGCAGACAAGCCACCGAGTAATCCCACTAATAATTGCAGACGCACAAATTGTGTCGCTAATTGCCCCTCAATAAAGCGCGATGACCATGCGCCAATTCCCATAGAGGTCATAAACAGACCGATCACTAATGAAAATTGATATACCGAGTCACCTAATAAATAACTCGATAAAGTGCTAATCAATAATTCATAAATCAAACCACAAATAGCAATGCTAAAAGTAGCAAAAAGCAAAGTAATTTGTTGTCGCTGTTTATAAACGGCCATTTTTACTGTATGGCAGCCGAGTAAATAGTCCCTAAGGCTAAAATAATCGCTCCTACTACAATCGCTAAGGCTATATTACCTTCTTCGGTTATTTTCTTAACTAAGGAAAAGGGGGTTAATTTTTCCATTACCCATAAGGAAAGGACAAAAAGAGCAAAGCCTAAAACGCCGTAAACAAGGCTTGATAAAAGGTATTCAAATGTTAAATGTGCATTCATAAGAAATTAGTATTTTAAGTTATTAAAAAATAGCGTCGTTGACGACACTAAGGTAAATGAATAGTTATTAAATAGATATTTGATTATTTTAAAAATATTAAAAAGAAAGCTTTATTTCCCACCGCGATAACCACCCGAACTATATCCTGAGCTATAAGAAGAACGATATCCACTTGAAGATGAAGAACGACTGCCTGAACGCACACTCGGTTCTTCATAATGGGTTGCTTGCATCCCGACATTACTATAGGTCATGCTAGTTGCAAGTAGCGTTAAAGCTGCAAATAAAAAAAACATAAATCGAATCATCAATCCCCCGCCAGTTTCCAGCGTTTGCTCTCAAAACTACTCCGAGAAACAAAGCTGAAGATCATCACTGCAAGACTCAAGAGCAATAACCAAAAGAAATAACGGGAGCCCACACGGTTTTCTTTAATCGTAACCGCTACTTTTTTAACGGGTAACTGTGTATTTGCAATAAAACTTAGGCTGTAAACCCCCGCTTTTGGTACTATAAAACTAGACTCAACGTGAGTAATACGTTTATCAATACGGTATGTACCTGTCTTTGCATTCTTCTTACCTAAATTAACGATACTTTTTCCCGTAGCTTTTTGTTTAATGGTTGTATTTAATAAAGCATTCGCTTTATGCGTATCCATTGTTAAGAAAATTAAATGCTTGGGTTTATTAATAGTGAATTCATAACGTGATTCCACCTGTCCATTACCTAGATTTTTCATCACAACGGGTTTTATGGTGACGGGACTCCCTTGCATAAAAAGCCAAATAATAAGACTAATAATGAAAGATAAAATAGCAAAAGGTTTAGCGGCTTTAGCAAGTGGTTGCAGAAATTTTGATTTATAAGGGGTAAGGCGATGCACGTTTTTGGGTTTATAAAGATCAGGCAAGGCAAATTGTTGTTGAATTTCTTCAGCATCAATATATTCACCTAAATAATATTCTGTTTCACGTTCATTACGTTCTTCTGAAAATGAATAAGGTGGGTCAATTGCTTCGGCTAAGGTTGTAGTATCACCAACACGAGCAACCCATGTTAATTCCCCTGCAACATAGTTAATTTTGGCATCAAATTTTTCATAAAAACGAAAGGATTGTTGATTGACTTTAATTGATTGCAGAGGAAGAAGTCGCCATAAACTTTTATTGGGCAAATAACGTGTACGACGTAGAAACACCCAATGACCCGACTCATAAGACAACCAAGCATAACCATGTGTAGGAGAAAAAACTTGATAATCAATCCAGCACTCACCATCTCCACACCATTCAATAATACCAATGACCGTAAACAATACCCCTTTCAACTTGCCCTGTGCACCTGTTTTTAACGGTGAATTAGATAATAATTGTTGCTCTGAAAATTTCGTTAAAACCTTGTATTCATCCTTAGGGTTCATCACCGCACCACAATAATCACAAGTCAGGCTTTTAATTTTATGCCCTGCATGTAAGCTTAAAGGTGCGCCACAACTACTGCATTTGATACTGCGTAGTTTAGAGGTTGATTCACTCATCCTTCTACCTCTATTTCAAAGGGATCAGCCCACTTGCCTTTAAAAGCTTTTACCTCATTTTCAAAAAATTCCAATGAAAAAAGCTCTCCGCCTGCACGAGATAAATGCACATAATCAAAACGCTCACCTTGATGCACTAATTCAGGTAATTCTCCTTCAAAACCCTCACAAACCGCATGACCTCGTTCGGTCACCTTCCAGCCTTTTATTTCATCACCTAGTCGAAAGTTTTCAAAGCGTGCTTTTTCTGGGGCTGTCACTCTTTTTTCAAATGCAAAATCCCCTTCATCAACAGAAACCCAAAGTCCTTTATCATGATCAATCACCCACCATTCATCCCAAAAGCCATCCTCATATTGATAGCGTACATGCCCCACAGGCAAATAAGATTGTTTTTGATAGCGAAAGGCACGTTGAAGCTGGATTAAACTGGCTTCTTGGGATAAAACCGACTGTTTACCCGCCAATCTGACCGCTTCATCTTCAAGAAAAATAGTCGAACCACAATACTCACAAGCACGTAGCTTGCTATGGCGAAAGTTTAAAGCTAAAGCGCTACCACATTGAGGACAGTTGATATTATTTGCGTACATATTATTTTCATTATTTGAATAATGGAGGGTGCTTTACATTTAGGCTTCAAGCAACCGAACCATAATAGCAAAAATATTAATAAAAAAAAGTCCTGATCTTCTGCTGAAAGAAATAATTATCCCATTTAAAATGCTATATTCTATAAAATAGAACGTAATTTTTTTATTAAATATTGGTTTTTTATGAGTGTTAAGAAAAATAAAGAAGAAGAGCAAGGTGGTATTATTAATATCACTAATAAGGACAATGAAGATATTTATTTATACAGTATCTTGCCTGAAAAGTTTATTAGCGAACAGGGGCTTTTAAATCTAGCCGTTGTAGGTAGGTTTAAGGATAACCAAAGGGATGAGAAAGGGAATTTAGTGGTTGATTCTTTTGAAGCAAATCCTGATTTTATTAATTTATTTCATGAATTTTTAGACAGCATGGGGCGTTATTCCAGCGCTTTAATAACACAAGCCACCCGCCAAGCAGAAGGCTCTTGGGTTTATGTCATTGATCAAAGAGTCGAAGATGTTAATGCTAAAATCGACCCTGAAGATATTATTGGTGGCTTTAAAGTTGAAAAGGGTAAGTTAGGTGAGTACGCAGGTAACCCCGGACATATTTTATTAAGCAATAAAGGCATTTTTAAAATTGGTATGCAATTAAAACAGGAGCTGATTAACCTCATTATGTCTAAATATAGACCCAATTAAACTTAGGTTATTAAGGCTAAACGGGATTGTCAATATCAATAAAAGTATGTGCTAAACCGTGTTTGGCCGCTAGATGATCTCCTAAGGCTTTGACACCATATCGTTCTGTGGCATGGTGTCCTGCTGCAATATAATGAATCCCTGACTCTTTGGCT
>JALVEA010000113.1 GCA_027008665.1 Thiotrichaceae bacterium
CCAGCATTCTGCTAATGAGCAAGGATAGGTATCTATTATGATTGAAACGATTCTTAAACAGTCTTGGGCGCACTGGGGATTTATCCTTCTTTTCGGAATGCCACTGGCATTATTAATCTCAACCGAAATTATGCATCTGTTAAAAAATAGGGGGTCTATTTTTTATTCTATTGCAGCCAATATTAGGAATATTCTGCTACCGGTTGCCTTTATTTATTTACTCACCCATTATGTTTTAGAGCTTGATAATAACTCCACATTAGTAAAAATATCAGCCACAACAATGTGGATATTACTACTTCATTCCTCTCTTTCATTTATTAATACACTTGTTTTCTCTGATGCTTTACCGCTTGAGGTTCGTAATCGCATACCTAAGTTACTGGTTGATTTTTTGCGTATTTTCCTTGTGTTATTGGGTGGCGCATTTATTATGTCAAATATTTGGGGAGCTGATCTTGGTAGTTTATTAGCAGCTCTTGGAGTAGGGTCGGTTGTACTTGGTTTGGCATTGCAAGATGTACTCGGTGGATTGTTTGCAGGTTTGGCTTTGTTATCATCACGTCCTTTTATGATTAATGATTGGATTAAAGTCGGTGATACAGAGGGTCGTGTTGTTAGTATTGATTGGCGAGCTGTTTGTTTGGAAACACGAGAAAATGATGTTGTTACTATCCCTAATTCTGTCTTAGCAAAAGAGCAGTTTGAAAACTATCTGCGTCCTAATATTTATCATATGGAGCGAATTGGTTTTGATATATCGTTTGATGATTCACCCACGAAAGTTAAGCGAGTACTTGTAGAAGCAGCTTATGCCACTGATGAAATACTTGATAATCCTCCTCCCGTCGCTGCTTTAATTTCCTATGATGAATTTTCAGTGCATTATGAAGTACGCTATTTTATTCAAAATTATGATCGTCAACCTGCAATTCGTGATGATTTTTGCTCACGTATTTGGTATGCCAATCGTCGTGAGGGCATTACCTTTCCTACTCGTGCTCATGAAATTTATCGCTTTGATGGTAGCGAGCTATCAGAAGCCCCTCCAACGAATAAACAAATAGCAGGCTATATACAAGAGTTAGGTGTATTAGATCTTAATAGCAAGGACATGTATGAGCTGGCAACACACAGTCACATTGAAACCTATGGGACGGGCGAGTGCATGGCATGGAAAGGAGAAGTTTCCAAAAATTTCTTTATTATTTTGCAAGGAGAAGCGATTGAAAAAACACCTGATTCTGAAGGTATTATGCGAATAGGAAATACACTCAAGAGGGGGGATTTTTTTGGTGTTGCAGGAATGATTCGCAAAGAAGCACATCTAGCCAATATTATTGCACAGGGGGATGTAGAAGTGGTTTCAATAGAACGCAATACAATGCGTAAGATATTGCAACTTAATCCGCAAGTCGCACAATGTTTAGAATCCATTGCTGAATCGCGCGCAAATATAGGAAGTTCCAAGCAATGAATTTACTAAAATTACTTGCCCTATATGGGTAAATTCATTACTTGAAACTTCTTAACAGATAATCTTTAAATATTTCATGTTATTGATAAAAACTATATTTATCAATGAGTAAGTCGGGTTACAGAAAGTAGGTAGCATCAGTTTCCTAAATAAAGGTCATTAGACATTAAAATGGAATTAATAGAGCAACTCAAACAGTCCCTACAACCTATTATTGACACCACCCTTCCTTATATAAAAGAAGGGTGGGGATTACTCAATGATTATGCCTACCTACGTGCAGGAATTTTAATTTTTATTGCTTATCTTTTGGCGCGGTTGCTTAGTACGCATATTCCACGTCTAATTATTACATTAACACAAAAAATAAACTTCAGTTTAGGTGAGGACATTGCCAAACTGACACGCCCACTTATTTTTCAAATTGTCTTTTTTAGCTGTATTGGTCTGGTTACTAGTCTTTTAGAGTTATCAAAAACACAACATTTTATTGCACTGGCTAGTATTAAGTCTTTTATTATCGTTTTTATCCTTTTATTCCTCTATAAGCTAATTAAATTATTTCTAGAAAATTTAGCATTAAAGGCTGGTAATAAAGAAGATGGGGGGATTATACAGCCCGCTACCTTACCTTTATTTGAAAATATTGTCTTATTACTGCTTGCGCTCGGTGGGATACATCAAGTTTTTGGTGTATGGAATATTGATATGACCGCTTTGCTTGCCTCAGCTGGTATTGCAGGTTTAGCGGTTGGAATGGCCTCTAAGGATACTTTATCTGATGTTATTGCAGGTATCTTAATTCTTACTGATGCACCCTATCGGGTTGGAGACGTGATTCAAATTGGTCTGCAAGTTGGCACTGTCACCAGTATTGGCATCCGTAGCACTCGTATTATTACCAAAGACAATGTTGGTATCACCGTTCCCAATGGTAAAATGGGGGCTTCTGAAGTTGTTAATGAATCCACTCTAACCGATAGTAGTTTGCGGATTAAATTATCTATTTCAGCTGCCTATGGGATTGATCCAGAAATCATACGTGAAATTCTAACGACCGCTGCCCGTGAAACTAAGCAGGTATCAAAAGATAAAAAAATCAACGCGGTTTTAAGTGATTTTAAAGAAGATAAAATCACTTTTACTTTAATATGCTGGATTCCCGAACCTACCTTAAAAAGTAGCGCTTTATCAGCCATGCGTGAAAAAATCTATTTACGTTTTTTAAAAGATAATATCCCGATAGCCGCACCTGATCGACGTGAAATTGCTATTAAAGAGCAGGCGAATATGAAACAAGAAGTCTCTATTGTCGCTATACCTCCTTTAGAGCAGTCTGTTGCGGTCAAAGAAATGCCAGCGATGAAACAATCGGTGTCAATTAAAGAGATACCTGATCTAATTCAGTCTGTTTCTATTAAGGATATTCCTGAGCTGATTCAGTCGATTGCGGTCAAAGAAATGCCAAAGATGAAACAATCGGTGTCAATTAAAGAGATGCCTGATCTAGTTCAATCTATCTCTATTAAAGAAATCCCAGAGTTAATCCAATCCGTATCAATTAAGGATATTCCCGAATTAATTCAGTCCGTTGCTATTAAAGAAATGCCTGAGTTACTGCATTCGGTCGCCATTAAAGAGATACCAGAGTTGATTCAATCGGTAGCGATTAAAGATATTCCTGAGCTGATTCAGTCGATTATGATTAAAGAAATGCCTGATAGAAACGGTACCCTTTCGATTAAAGAAATTCCTGATTTATTTGGTTCAGGACAAGTAAAAAAGATTTTTAAGCCACCAGCTGAAGGTCATAAACCCAATACAAATGGATCGAAATCGCCCACAGAAAAGACAATCAAACCAGATAGTACAAAGGAGTGAGCATGAAAATTAAAGCATGGCAAATTCAAACCCTTGGGATATTGGCACTGATTTTATTATTTATTCTTACAATTCCTGTCTTTGCGAATCGTATTCCTTCCATACTCCAAACCTATCTTAGTCAAGACTTAAGCGAACAAGGATATGATTGGGTTAGGGTAGATGTTAAAGGGCGTAATGTTATTTTAACAGGCAATGCACCAACAACAGAACAGTCCTTTGCGGCACTCAAAGTAGTGGAAAAATACAGTCCTGTACTGCGGATTAATGACCAAATAACCCCTCGTATTATTCAGCCATATTCAATGAATATGGATTGGAATGGTAAATTATTAACACTGAATGGTTATATTCCTAATCAAGCCAGCTATACCCAGTTTACAGAGCTGATTGAGCAACATCTGACACGAGAAAATCTTCAAGCTAATCTGGAGCTCGGTGCGGGCGCACCAGAAAATTGGCAAAAAATCATTGAAACCAGTTTGTTAGGACTGCTAAAGCTACAGCAAGGACGTATTGAAATCATTAATCAATCGCTCTATTTTGCTGGCCAAACGCCTTATTCTGCTAAGCGTGATGAAATCCTACAAAGCTTTGAGCAATATAAGCAATATCAGAAAAAATTACATATTGTTGCGGCGGATGAAAACAGTAAGATTTGTCAGAATAAATTTAAGAAATTGTTAAAAAATAGTACTGTGAAATTTAGCTCAGGAGGAAGTGTTATTAATAAAT
>JALVEA010000114.1 GCA_027008665.1 Thiotrichaceae bacterium
CCCTGCGGTTCCTTCCTCATAACTGAGGTTGACTTCAATGCGCTCTCGACGTTGATTATCCATACCGTCGAGTAAATCATCACCTGTTTCTTTATCTAAAACCTCATCAAGCAATTCTGCAACATCCGCAGTATCCATTGCTTTAGTTGCATGATGTAATGCTTCAATGTCCATAGCATCTGCTAATTGAGTAGCGGCAACTTCACTCATATGCAATAGGACTTCACCGTTTGAGCCTTTTGGAATGCAGCTAAACAAATAAGGGCGTTCGGCGGCGGGGAGAGCATCGATAATATGCGCTATTTCAGCAGGATTAAATAAGGCTAGTTGTTGCTTTATAACCTTTGGATTGGACTGCTCTATTGCCTTTGAAATAATTTGAATGGCTTGGTCTACGCTGGGATTATTATCATTAATTTTCATTTTATTAGGGTTGTAATTTATTGATATGGAGAAAAAAGGCAAAATTTAGCCTATCATAAAGTGGTTCTTAATTAGGAATGTAATAGACCCAAAGGAGGGTTTTATGAAACTCAAAAAGTCTGTTCTTGTATTAGCAACTATTGCTGAAAATACTCGAAAAGAAGAGGTATTACGATTTGCACCTGAAATATTTGATTTTAAATATGAAAAATAATATTCGACTTTTTCTTTTTGTCATTATGACCTTATTTCTATTATCATCCTGTGCTGGTGGTGCTTTTCATTTGCGTCAATCAACTCGCTTGTCAGGTGTGTATGTAAAAATTGCATTAGAAGGTATTTCCAAAGAATCAGCATTGTATACAACGCTTGAACAGGCGCTTATAGAAGCTAAAGGAGAGGTTGTCACCTTGTCGGAGGCAGATTCTATCCTTAGTATTGATCAATTAAAAGAAGATAAAAAGATTGTTGCTTATACATCTGCAAGAATTGCGCGTGAGTATATGATTTACTTGAACTTTGATTATGAAATTAAAGTTGTGGGTAAAAAACCGCAAAAACGTTCAATCCGATTAAATAAGACCTTAATTTATGATTCCACCTTTGTATTAGGGAAAGCAGAAGAAGAGCATCGTATTCAACAATCATTACGTGAGGAGGCGGCGCGTTTGATATTACTCCATTTACAATACATTGGAGCGCACTGATTATTAATAATTTAAACCAAAAAATAAAAGATTTTTAAAAAGGATAAAATATGAATTTACATGAATATCAAGCGAAGGTTCTTTTTCGTGATTATGGTTTATCTGTACCTATCGGGAGTATTGCAAGGAGTATTGATGAGGTAGAGCAGGTAGCCGCTTCTTTGAGTACAGATAAAGTAGTGGTTAAAGCACAGGTTCATGCAGGTGGTCGTGGTAAAGCAGGGGGGGTGAAGTTATTAGATAGTATTACAGAGGCAAAACGCTTTGCCACTGAACTGCTAGGAACACATTTGGTAACTTTTCAAACCGATAATAAAGGTCAGCCCGTACATACACTTTTAATTGAAGAAAGCTGTGATATTGAACGTGAACTTTATCTTGGGGCAGTATTAGACCGTGCATCATGTCGCGTCACGATTATGGCATCAACGCAAGGTGGTATGAATATTGAGGAAGTAGCAGAGAATACGCCTGAGAAAATCCTTAAAATTCAAATTAATCCCATTACAGGGGTAATGCCGTTTCAATGCCGTGAACTCGCATTTGGATTAGGGCTTGAAGGTTCTCAAATTAAGCAGTTTGCTCAAATAGTAATGGGTTTGGGTAAATTATTTATAGAAAAAGATTTATCGTTAGTTGAAATTAATCCATTGGTAGTGACGACTGAGGGTGATTTGCTGTGTTTAGATGGAAAAATCAATGTGGATGGGAATGCTTTATTTCGTCATCCTGAATTAAAAAAACTGCAAGATGAAACCCAAGAAGATGAACGTGAATTACGAGCTGCGAAATGGGATTTAAATTATGTTGCATTAGACGGCAATATAGGTTGTATGGTCAATGGTGCAGGTTTAGCGATGGGGACGATGGATATTATTAAGCTCCAAGGAGGCGACCCTGCTAACTTTCTCGATGTTGGGGGGGCTGCAACCGCTGAACGTGTTGCAGAAGCGTTTAAAATTATTCTTTCAGATCACAAAGTCAAAGGTATTTTAGTCAATATTTTCGGTGGCATTGTACGCTGTGATTTAATTGCTGAAGGGATTATTGCGGCGATTAAAGAAGTCAATATCAGCGTTCCTATTGTGGTTCGTTTAGAAGGAAATCACGCCCCTGAGGGGATTGAATTATTGAATAAAAGTGGGCTTGAATTAATAAGTGCAAATGATTTAACCGATGCAACCAACAAAATTGTAGCGGCAGTAGGAGAGTTAAAATGAGTATATTAATCAATAAAGAAACCAAAGTCATTTGCCAAGGTTTTACAGGCAAGCAAGGTAGCTTTCATTCTGCACAGGCAATTGAATATGGCACAAAGATGGTCGGTGGTGTCACACCAGGAAAGGGAGGGCAGACTCATCTTGATTTACCCGTTTTCAATACGGTAAAAAATGCAATAGCAACAACAAAGGCAAATGCCAGTGTTATCTATGTCCCCGCCCCCTTTTGTAAAGATTCTATTATTGAAGCTGCCGAAGCGGGTATCGAGTTGATTGTTTGTATTACTGAAGGTATTCCCGTATTGGATATGTTAGAAGCAAAAATGATTGTCGATAGTTATGGTTCACGCTTAATTGGTCCTAACTGTCCGGGTATTATTACGCCTGATGAATGCAAAATTGGCATTATGCCAGGGGCTATTCATCAAGCAGGTAAGGTGGGTATTATTTCTCGTTCAGGGACATTAACTTATGAATGTGTTAAACAAACCTCTGATTTAAACTTTGGACAAAGTACCTGCATAGGCATTGGAGGCGATCCGATTGCGGGAACAAACTTTATCGACGCTTTGGCTTTATTTGAAGCAGACCCACAAACAGAAGCGATTTTAATGGTCGGTGAAATTGGTGGCACAGCCGAAGAAGAAGCGGCGGAATTTATTAAAAGCAATGTCAGCAAACCCGTGGTTGCTTATATAGCAGGAGTAACAGCACCTAAAGGCAAGCGTATGGGACATGCAGGTGCCATTATTGCAGGAGGAAAAGGCACAGCGGATGAAAAATTTACTGCACTTGAATCCGCAGGTGTACACACGGTACGTTCACCTGCGGAACTAGGCAAAGGGGTTGCTGAAGCAACAGAGTGGTAAAACAAATCTTTAGTCTACTGACCTTGGTAGATCTTAGTATTAGGATGAAACGCATACCATGCAAACCAAAAGCTATTAATTGCGTTGATAACCTGTATCATTCGATAAAACTAAGGTATTAGGGTGTTGTTTTTTCATAATATTTCACCGTATTTATGAATTCTACGGATATCGTTTCTCTTTAGATGTAAAATACGCGGTTTTTTATTAAAGGTATTATTACAATGGATGTTTTACAAGCCATTATTCTGGGAATTGTTGAAGGTGCAACTGAGTTTTTACCTGTTTCTTCGACAGGGCATTTAATTGTTGTCAGTCAATGGCTTGATATTGAGCAAAGCAAAATTAATATTGCCTTTGAAGTGATTATTCAATTAGCGGCAATTTTGGCAATTTTTGCAAATTACACTAATAAGTTTACTTTTAAACATACGCAATTATGGTTAAAAGTCTTAATCGCTTTTCTGCCACTAGCTATTATTGGATTTATCTTCAAGGATCAGATAGAAGCATTATTCCTCAGTAAAACGGTTGTTCCGATTATGTTTGTGGTGGGTGGGGTTGTATTTTTAATACTTGAGTTTTTTCATAAAGAAAGTCACGAAAGAACCAAAGATATTGAAGATATTAGTTATCAACAGGCTGCATGGATCGGCTTTGCACAAATATTTGCCTTAATCCCAGGAACCAGTCGGGCAGGGTCTACTATTGTGGGAGCATTACTGGTTGGGTTAAGCAGAAAAGCAAGCGCGGAATTTTCATTTTTATTAGCATTACCTGTGATGGGGGCAACGAGTGCCTATGCCTTTTTAAAACATTATGAGGATTTTATGGGAGCGAATTGGATTCCCCTAGCAACAGGTTTTGTTACT
>JALVEA010000115.1 GCA_027008665.1 Thiotrichaceae bacterium
AAATGCACGGATTAATGAGACCATTTCAATCGCAACTACCGCTGCTTCAGCACCTTTATTGCCCGCTTTTGTACCTGATCTTTCAATCGCTTGCTCAATAGTTTCGGTGGTGATAATGCCATTAATCACAGGGATGCCACTATTGGCCGATACATTAGAAAGTCCTTTTGCAGACTCTCCTGCTACAATATCAAAATGGGGTGTACTACCACGAATAACCGCACCTAGGGCGATAATTGCATCGTATTTTTTACTTTTGGCCATTAAGTTTGCGGTAAAAGGAATCTCATAGGCCCCTGGAACACGTAGGATCTCAATATCTGCATTATCAACACCGTGACGACGTAATTGATCAATAGCCCCTGATAATAAACTCTCTACCACAAATTCATTAAAACGTGCCACTACCAATCCAAACCTTGCATCATTTGGAGTAAAATTACCGACGTATTCTTTTATTTCTGCCATATTTTTATATCTCTTTTCTAAATCAATCGCTTTGTGCTAAATATTTTTAATAAACAATGCGCTTTTGTATTATGAATTTTGTAAATACTCAACAATTTCCAAACCAAATCCTGCTAAACCATGGAATTTCTTAGGCGCACTCATTACTCGCATTTTACGCACACCCAATTCTGTCAATATTTGTGCCCCGATACCAAATGTTTTTAAATCTTGTGGAGATTCTGCATTTATTTTTGCTTCCGATTTTTGATGAAGTTGCTCTAGACGCTCTAAAATACTCACCGAATGACTGCTATCTCGTAAAATAACAATCACACCTTCGCCTATATCAGCAATCGTTCTCATTGCATCGCGCAGTGGCCAACCACAATTTTTTTCTGTTAAGGGCAATACATCACAAAGCGCATTTTCTAAATGCACCCGTACTAATACAGTATTATCAGGTTTAATATCACCTTTCACTAAGGCGAGATGAATATTATCTTTATGCATTTGGTCTTTAAAAGCGACCACTTTAAAATCACCAAACTCAGTCGCTAATGTATTTTCATACACCTGCTCAATGCTTTTTTCATTTTGAATACGATAACGAATAAGGTCTTCTATTGTGCCCATCTTTAGATCATGCTTTTCAGCAATTTTAACCAAATCATCACGACGTGCCATAGTGCCGTCTTCATTTAAGATTTCAACAATCACCGCTGCTGGCTCTAAACCTGCCATTTCTGCTAAATCACAACCTGCTTCGGTATGACCTGCGCGGGTTAATACACCGCCTCTTTGTGCTTTAATTGGAAAGATATGCCCAGGAAGCACAATATCATTAGCACTCGCATCAGGGGCAACCGCTGCTCGAATTGTTAATGCACGATCATAGGCAGAAATTCCTGTCGTAACCCCTTCGGCTGCCTCAATGGAAATAGTGAAATTAGTACCGTGTTCAGCGTCCGTGGCTTCATTCATTAAGGGTAAATTTAATTGCTGACAACGTTCAGCGCGTAAGGTTAAACAAACCAAACCGCGTCCATGAGTCACCATAAAGTTAATATCTTCTGGCTTTACTTTTGAAGCGGCCATTAAGAAATCACCTTCATTTTCACGGTCTTCATCATCAACGATAATGACCATTTTGCCTTGCGACATATCTTCGATAATTTCTTCTATGGTATTGAATCTCATATTATTCCCTGCATTTTATTATCCTAAATCCTCAAGACTGATCTTATAATCGTTTCATAGATTTAGGATTATTTCTTATAAAAACCATATTGAGCTAAAAACTCTTGGCTTATAGCGTCCTTTTTATCCGCACTTTTTATAGCCGCGCTATCACCTTGTAATAAACGCTCCAAATAACGCGCCACTACATCCACTTCTAAATTTACTTTAGTGCCCGCTTGATAATTGCCAATAATCGTTTCCAGCAGAGTATGTGGCACAATATTCAATTCAAAAGTCGCACCATCCACTTTATTTACAGTTAAACTCACACCATCCACTGTAATAGAACCTTTTTCGGCAATATATTTTGCTAATTCATTAGGAGCTTGAATATGAAAACGGATCGAACGACCATCAGCATAACGTGATTCAATCGTTGCCAACCCATCCACATGACCACTAACAAGGTGTCCACCAAGACGAGTTTGCAAGGTTAAGGCTTTTTCAAGATTAACAGGCGACCCTTTTGTTAGTTGACCTAAAGAGGTCAATGATAAGGTTTCACGCGAGACATCCGCGCTAAAATGATCTTTACCGAGTTTAATCGCAGTAAGACAAACACCATTGACCGCGATACTATCACCTAAAACGACATCTTGTAGATCAAGCTTCCCCGTATGGACACTAAGCTCTACATCCCCACCTTTTTGTTTAAGGTCGAGAATACTACCAACTGATTGAATAATTCCTGTAAACATGATTTCACTTAGGGGGCTTTGAAGGGATTGCAATAATACGCCAATCTCGGCCTATTGCACGTATATCTTTTATTTCTAAGCTAATTCTATCTTGCATTGTTTGCAATGAGGGTAAATAAAACAAACCCCTAGCATCTGAGCCCATAAGGGTAGGTGCCATATAAATCACTAATTCATCCACTAACCCCTGCTCTAATAATGCACCTGTTAAGGTTTGCCCTGCCTCAACGTGTACTTCATTAATTTCACGTTTCGCTAAATCTTTTAATACTTCTTCAAGCTCTAAAAAATATTGCTTATCCGTCTTGGCTTCAATGATTGTTGTACCTTGTTCTTTTAAACGTTGTTTTTTATCTTGATGATTAACTGTTCCCGTGTAAATCCATGTTTCACCTTTCAAGGAAAGCATTTTTGCTTGCGGTGAAATCTGTAAGTCTTGATCTAATACCACTCTAACAGGCTGTCTAACCTCTCCCTCAATACCTAATTCCTCCTTTTTTAGACGCACATTTAAAGAAGGATTATCGGCTAATAAAGTCCCCTGCCCCGTTAAAATAGCATCAGCACTGGCACGGTATTTTTGTACATCTAATCTTGCATCTATTCCCGTAATCCATTGGCTATCGCCTGATTTCATTGCTGTGCGTCCATCTAAACTCATTGCCATCTTCACCCGTACCCACGGCAAACCATATTGCATACGCTTGATAAAGCCTTTATTTAACGCCTTTGCTTCTTGTTCTAAGACATGAGTATGAACCTCAATTCCTGCATCACGTAATTTTTTAATCCCATTACCTGATACCAAAGGATTAGGGTCTTGCATCGCAATAATCACTTTACGAATCCCAGCTTCGATCAAAGTATCAGCACAAGGAGGAGTTCTTCCTGTATGAGAACACGGCTCTAAGGTAATATAGGCGGTTGCATCTTGCGCTTTATTACCTGCATCAAGCAATGCCAGCACCTCTGCATGCGGTTGACCAGTACGCTGATGATACCCCTCACCAATAATTTTATTATTTTTAACCAGAACACAACCAACACGAGGATTAGGATGGGTCGTATAAATACCTTTACGGGCAAGCTTTATGGCTCTTGCCATATAGAGAGAGTAGTGAGATGGGGAATTCATAAATAACCGAACGCAGAGAGGATAAAAAAATTTTAATTACTTATCATTATTGAGTTCTTTAGCTGGAAAAATCAGAAAGCCATCCTCTACGTTGTAACGGCTTTCTGATCCGCTAAACTTATTATTTTTTAGTGGATGAACGCTCTATTTTTATACGAGAGGGAACAAGAACACCTCTTAAAACAAAAGCGGATAACAATAATAAAATAAACAATAAACTCATAGAACCACCCCCTGAGCTTTTCTTTGGCTCAGGCTCAATCGTTTCATCAATGACTTTTACACTAGTAATAATCACAAAGTTAGCATCATTAGGTGTATTACCTTTAGTAAAGTTTCGAAGCGGTAAAGTAGTAAATGCCCCACCACCATTGAAGACTGGCACAGCAGCAATTTCATCAATCACCTTCATTCCGTCACCGATTACTTCACCAAAAACAGTAAAACCTTCATTTTGATTATCTAAATTTGCACTATTATCAGCTAGGTTAATAAACCATCCAGTAGTGGCACTATTAGGTTTATCATTTAGTTTTGCATAGGCAATTGTTCCACGCAGATTAG
>JALVEA010000116.1 GCA_027008665.1 Thiotrichaceae bacterium
CTGGGATGGATCATCCTTTGTTACTCTCTTAATCACTATTATAATGCATTTTAATTTTTTCATAAAACCAAAATTATCCATTATATTAGTGGCCTATAAAATGTCACGAGAGATTCCTCGTACTTTAAAAACACTTTCAACTCATTATCAAAAAGATATAAAGCAACAGGATTATGAAATTATATTAGTTGAAAATAACAGTGATGATTTACTAGATAGTGAATATTTAAAGAAAAAATACCCAAATTTACGTTATTTTCTCAATACTAAAAATCCATCTTCACCCGCTTATGCACTTAATTATGGCTTAAAAAAATCCAAAGGTAAGCATATTGCTTTTTGTATTGACGGTGCGAGAATGTTTTCCCCTCGGATTATAGATGGAATACTAAAAACAGCTCAATTATATGAAGATTATATTGTTGCAACTCATGCTTTTCATTTAGGTAGTGAAGTACAAAATATTGCTGTTCCTAAAGGATACAATCAAGCAATAGAAGATCAATTACTTAAATCTGTTGATTGGGAAAAAAATGGTTATTTTTTATTTGATATTAGTGTATTTGCCTCCTCCTCTAAAGGTGGTTGGTTTTCTAATATAGCGGAAAGTAATTGTATTGCTATGTCGAGAAAAACAGCATTTAAACTAAAAGGTTATTCGGAGGAATTTATTACATTAGGTGGAGGCTATACTAATATGGATTTTTATAAACGAGCGCAGTCTTTAGATGATCATCAATTAGTTTATCTCTTAGGAGAAGGTACTTTTCATCAGGTACATGGCGGTGTTGCAACTAATCTTCCTGATCCCCCTTTTAATCAATATTTAAAAGAATATAAACAGATTCGAGGTAAACGATTTGTACCAACAGAATTACCTAAATCTGTTGCCTATATTGGGTCAATGACGCCCTCTAATAAAAAACATATATTGTCTCAATATTAATACAGGATTTTTTCTATGAAGGAATGCATCGTTATTTTAGGAATGCACCGATCAGGCACATCTGTACTGACAGGTTTAGCCTCTATTTTGGGTTGTTACGCAGGTTTTGATCTTATGAAACCAACTAAGGATAATCCTAAAGGTTATTTTGAAAATAATAAAATTTACTTACTTAATAAAAAAATATTACGACACCATAAAGCTCGTTGGGATGATTATCATTTTACTATTAAAGAAATAGAAAAAGAAATACAAAGAAAGTATGTAAAGGAAGCAAAATTAGTTCTGCAAGAAGAGTTAAAATACGTTAATAAAACTATTATAAAAGACCCGCGTCTTTGTATTTTATTTCCTATTTGGCAACAGGCATTAGATGAGTTAGGGGTAACAATAAAAATAATATTTGCCTATCGTAACCCCTTGGAAGTTGCTTATTCTTTAAAACATCGTGATAAAATACCTTTAGAGAAAGGCTTAATGCTTTGGACTCATTATTTTTTTCAGGCTGAGTATTATAGTAGAGGCTACCATCGTATTGTCATAAAATATAATGATGATTTTATAGAGATGGATAGCTTGCTTACTACGTTAAGTCAATTTATTGGTCTAGATATTAATAAGGAAATTATATATAAAGCAAATGATTTTTACTCTCCATCGTTAAAGCATCACAACTTAAATTTAAATAATATTTCTTCTGAATTACCAGCTTATTTGAAGGGTATGGTTGCCTTGATTAGGGATGGAAAAATTGATGATAGGAAGCTGGTAGATAGGTTGGGGAGTGAGTTTTATAATGATATGAATTATTATTTATATAATGAAAAAGATATAATGAAAATAATTTCAAATCAAAAAAAACATATCCTTAAATTGGACGAGGAATTAAAACAAAAAGATGAGAAACTGAGGCAAAAAGATGAGAAATTGAGGCAAAAAGATGAGAAGTTGAGGGAAAAAGATAAAAAGATATATTCAATAAAAAAACAATTATCTAACACTAAAAATAAGCTAACTAAAGAAGCTAATGAAAATTTACAACAGAAAATAAAATTAAATAAAAAAATTGAATTGCTTGAATCACAATCTGCTACGGCTGAGGATATTTTAACAACAGTATTAAGCAATAAATCTATAAAGGAAAAGTTAGAAAAAAGCATTAGCAATGGGATATTTCCTTTAAAAGTAAAAAAATGGCGTTATTTGTTTGGAAAAACGTCAACAAAGCGATTATTAAGACAAAAGTATAAAATTATTAATTCTGGATTTTTTTCTCCGTATTATTATTTAACCTCATACCCTGATGTATGGAAAGCAAAGGTTAATCCTTTAGATCATTTTTGCAATTTTGGCTGGAAAGAAAATAGAAATCCTAGTAAAAATTTCAATACAAGAGAATACTTAAAAAATAATCCTGATGTTGCACAAGCTAATATTAACCCTTTAGTACATTATTTGGCAGATGGACAAAAAGAAGGACGTTTACCTAATCCTATAAAAACTTCAACAAATCATGTTTCTGAACTTAGAACGAATAAAAATACATTGGAAAAAGATAATTCACATTTATTGGGTCCTATCTTTAATAACCGTTGGGCTAATAATAGCTCTATTATATCCTTATTATCTAATGATAATAAAATAATAGAAAAAGAAATCCCTAAAAAATTATTAGAAAAAGCACAGCAATTGAACCAAGATCTGCCCTTGCGTGTTTCTGTTATTATGCCGACATGGAACCGAGAAAATGTTATTTCTTTAGCCATTGATTCTGCTTTAAATCAAAGTTTTCCTATTTATGAATTAATTATTTCTGATGATGGTAGCACGGACAATACGATTGAGTTGATTCAATTAAATTACCCTAAAGAAATTGCCTGTGGAAAAATAAAAATTTTAAAAAATAAGCATAAAGGTGTGAGCGCTAGTCGTAATGCTGCATTAATAGCATCTAGTGGTGATCTTATTGCTTATCTTGATAGTGATAATCAATGGAGAAAAGATTTTTTGCTATTAATGGTAGCAATATTTAATGAGTTGGATGAGTTAAATTGTGCTTATTCCGCATTAAAAAGCCATGATAATGATAGGAATAGAACCCTAGTCAGAGGAACGTCTTATAATAGAAAACAATTACTTCACTCTAACTTTATTGATCTTAATATTTTTGTACATAGAAGAATTGTTTATGAGCAATTTGGAGGATTTGATACTGATTTAAAACGTCTCGTTGATTGGGAACTTATTATTCGTTATACAAAAAACTACGAACCTGCTTATTTGCCCTTTATTGGAGCAGATTACTTTCTTGATAATAAAAAATTTAATAATATTACAACAACGGTTAGTTTGAATGATAATTTACAGCGTATTTATGATACTCATTTTCAAGAACGAGTGCGTTATGGATTAGATTCATTACGAATTGCTTATATATTATGGGATTTTCCCGCATTATCTCAGACCTTTGTATTGCTTGAAATAAAAGAACTAATTCAGCAAGGGTATGATGTTAAAGTGTATTACTCTATTCAAGCTGATAAGAGTGCTGTTTTAGATTTTAGTGTTGATGCAACCCAAGTATCGGATATCGATGAGTTAGCGAGTTTATTATTAAAAGATGAGCGTAATTTGTGTCACAGCCATTTTGCTTATCCAACCGTTACTTTATTGACATATCCAGTTTGTAAGAAAATAAATATACCTTTTACTTTTATGCCTCATGCTGTGGATATTTTTCATCATGATAATAAAGAACGTAATAAAATAGCAGAAATATCACAACATCCACTGTGTTTAAAAGTCTTTGTATATGGTGAATTTCATAAAAATTTCATTGAATCCTGTGGTGTACCTAGCCATAAAATTTCATTTAATTTTCAAGCAGTTGATGTTAAGTACTTTTCTCATAATAAAGCAATAACAAGTAATAATCCAGCTTATACGGGCATTGTGGTTGCTCGTTTTATTGATAAAAAAGGAATTAAAAGTTTAATTGATGCTGCACTCTTATTAAAAGATGATAATGTTATTTTTGAAATTTATGGCTATGGGGTATTAGAAGAGGAATATAAACAACAGATTAAACGACTTGA
>JALVEA010000117.1 GCA_027008665.1 Thiotrichaceae bacterium
CTAATAAATTAGGGCGTGGACCAATAATACTCACCAATGACATCACCACTTCTTCACGGATAGGATCAATGGGTGGATTGGTAACCTGTGCAAAATTTTGTTTAAAATAGTTAGATAAATGACGTGAACGATTCGACAACACCGCAGGCGGGTTGTCTGCTCCCATTGAACCAGTCCCTTCCATTCCTGTGGCAACCATTGGCGCTAATAAAAATTTAATATCTTCTTGGGTATAGCCAAATGCTTGCTGTGTATTTAATAAGGTTTCAGCACTCAAGGGTTGATCAAGATGGATCTCACCTGTCATGGTATTAAGATTAACCTGTCCTTCATCAAGCCATTGCTGATAAGGATGTGCATCGGCTAAAGTGGACTTGATTTCTGTATCATCAATAATGCGCTTTTGTTCTAAATCAATTAGGAACATTTTACCGGGTTGCAAACGCCATTTTTTAACGATTTTATGCTGTGGAATATCCAAGACCCCCATTTCAGAGGCCATTACCACTAGATCATCATCAGTAATTAAATAACGTGCAGGGCGCAAACCATTTCTGTCTAGCATTGCACCAATTTGACGACCATCAGTAAAGGCAACTGCCGCAGGGCCATCCCAAGGTTCCATTAAGGCAGCATTGTATTCATAATAAGCGCGTTGCTTATCACTCATTAATTTATTGCCGACCCATGCTTCAGGAATCAGCATACTCATCGCTTTACTCAATGAATAGCCACCTGCAACCATTAGCTCCAGTGCATTATCAAAACAAGCGGTATCTGACTGACCTTCTGCAATCACGGGCCAAATCTTTTTAATATCCTCACCTAATAATCGAGATTCCATTGAATGCTCACGGGCGGCCATCCAATTAACGTTACCGCGATTAGTATTTATCTCTCCATTGTGAGCCACTAAACGGAAAGGATGTGCTAAATCCCATGTTGGGAAGGTATTAGTAGAGAAACGCTGATGCACTAAAGCAAGTGCCGAAATAATTCGTTCATCTTTTAAATCAAGATAATACTCACCTACCTGTTCGGCTAGTAGCATACCTTTATAAACAATGGTACGAGTTGACATAGAGTTAATATAAAAATCTTTAACCCCTGCCATTTTTTGTTGCCGTGCTCGAATACTAATTACCTTATGAATAACAAATAATTTTCGCTCCAGAGTTTCTTGGTCTTGAATGTTATCACTGGCAATAAATACTTGACGAATCATGGGTTCTGTTGGTTTTACGCTATAACCAAGATCGGAAGGATCAACAGGAACATCACGCCAACCGAGTATGTTTTGTCCTTCTTCAATAATGACCTCTTCGACTAATTTCACCAAGGCTTCACATTGCTGATTATCTTTGGGTAAAAATAACATAGCAACGCCGTATTCACCCTCTGCTGGTAATTCAAAATTGACAACTTCTCGGAAAAAAGCATCAGGAATCTGCATTAAGATACCCGCACCATCGCCTGCTTTAGGATCAGCCCCCACGGCGCCACGATGAGCAACATTTTTTAATATCGTCAACCCTTGTTGGACGATGCTATGACTTTTTGTACCTTTAATATGAGCAACAAAACCAACTCCACAAGCATCATGCTCGTTTGTTGGGTCGTATAATCCTTGCTTTGGTGGTAAAGATCCGTGGTGCATGGGCAATCCTCATGATTTTCTTATTCTTAGAAGCGGTGTTTCCCTAAGTTTTAAGTGTTTGGATGTTTTGGATAAAAAAAGGGGAAAGGATTATAGCAGAATTAGCGATGGTAGCTAGTTGTAGATGTGAGTATAAATATAGCTAAATAAAAAAAAAGGCAAGCTGTTAGATAAATTTACAGCAATTTCATGTATTTATATATTATACAACCGCTTCGAATTGATACTCTTGTTGTCGTTGCATCCATTTTTTTTGTTGCTCTTTATCAATACCGTATTGATTTAATACGCTAACGGCGGTATCAAGACCACGCGGGAAGCTTTGCTCAAGAATAGGATGCATTCCAAGTGCTAGAAACTGTTCTCTTTCCATATCATTCTTAACCGATACCAGCAGTGATAAATTAGGGTAGCGTTGTTTGACAATCGGTGCTAGTTCTTTGGCAATTCTATAATCGCTAAAGGTAATGACAATGGTTTTTGCTTGAGCAAATTTAATCATTTCCATTAAACGCAGGTCGGTTGCATCACCAAAACCCACTAAATAACCTTTAGTACAAGCGGCTACAAAACAATCATGGTCAACTTCAATACCGCGATAGCTGATAGAGTAAGTATTAAGCGCATCGGCAACACGTTGTCCGATTGTTCCCATACCAATAATAATAGCAGAAGCGTCTTTGCTTTCTTCGATGCTTTGTTGTTTTTGTTCTTCCCAGTTTTTATTGGCTTGGTATTCTGATATTTTTTTACCTAATGCAACTGCTAAAGGTGTTAGTACCATACTACCTGCGACAGCACTAATTAAAATAGAGGCTTTTTCACTACCAAGAGCAGCCTGTAGTGCTGGCATGGCAAAAATAACAAAGGCAAACTCACTGCCTTGTGCCAGTAAAACAGCCATTGAAAAAGCACTATTAGCAGGTGTTTTTAATAATCTAGCTGCCGCGTAGATAAGTGCAATCTTGATTAACATTAATAGTATGGCAATATAAATAATCTTCCACCATTGGGCTAGAATGATCTGTGTGTCTAATGACATACCAACGCTTATAAAGAAAAAGCCGAGTAATAGTCCTCTAAAGGGGTTAATTTCTGTTTGAATTAGATGGCGGTACGGAGTTTCTGATATAATCATCCCTGCTAAAAAAGCACCTAGTGTTAGTGATAATCCTAAGACTCCCGTTGCAGTTGAGGTTGCTAATACAATAAGCAAGGCAACCGCTGTGAATATCTCATTATCTTTTAGTTTAGCTATGACTTTGAGTAAGGGGGTAATCAAATAGCGTCCGATTAAAATGGCGACAATAAAAGCCGCTAATGCTTTAAGGGCAGCGAAGCCAATGGCACTGCCAAGTGAGTTGTTTGGATCATCCATAGAATGCACTAAAATAAGCAAAAAGATGGCGCAAATATCTTGAAAAATAAGTACAGCAGTGGCAGAAACGGTGACAGGGCAGTGTTGTTGGTTTTGATCAGAAAGTATCTGTGCAACCACAGCGGTTGAAGAAAGTGCAAGTGTGACACCAATAATAATTGCAATATCAATGTTTAACCCAACTAATAAAGCCAGTAACGCAAAAGCGGCGGTGCAAAAAATAATTTGCAAAGGTCCAAGACCCAAAATATCTTTGCGAGCATCCCAGATATGCCCTAGAGAAAAATGTAACCCAATATCAAATAGAAGAAAAACGACCCCTAATTCTGCTAATAAATGCGTGGTATGATCTTCTTCAATCCAAGCAAAACCATGTGTACCAATGATCATGCCTGCGATCAAATAACCAACAATAGGACTCATACGCAAAGGACGTGTAATGGCAATGGATAAAATACCAACAAACAATAAAATAATAATAGGTAGAAGGGTGTGTAATGCCTCCATAATTTGATGTTTCTCTTTAGAATAATTAGGGATTAAAGTATTTTTGCTATAATCAAAGACCTGTATCGAGCGATCTGATGTTGTAGATAATATAACCATTTGTTTTTTTTGCAACCGCTTAGCAAAGGTTTTATTGTGATGTTTTCATTTTAAATTTTACTCGCCATATCATCTCCCCTCTTTTTTCGCTATTATTGCGGGCTTTTTATTGTGGGGTGTCTTTAGTGATACCTTTTTAAACCAAATCAAAATTCTAAGAATAGACTATGCAAAAATTTGAGATTGAGGGCGGTGTACCACTAGAAGGGGAAGTGGTTATTTCAGGTGCTAAAAATGCGGTATTGCCTTTGCAGGCGGCGGCTTTATTAGCCAATGGTGAGATGACGATTCGCAATGTTCCACGTTTAAAAGACGTGGCGACAATGGCATCCTTATTGAAAGGTATGGGTGTAACAGTCTCAATTGATGCT
>JALVEA010000118.1 GCA_027008665.1 Thiotrichaceae bacterium
CTTATTCTCCTATAAACGATTATTTATGCACACCATCAAGACCTGCAATAGCTTGTTCAACAGCTTTAAAAACTGCACGGGCTTTATTCATGGTTTCCTTCCATTCCAGTTCAGGAACAGAGTCATAAACAATACCTGCACCTGCTTGAATATTAAGAATATTATCTTTAATAACAGCAGTACGGATGGCAATAGCTGTATCCATATTACCATTCCAACCTAAATAACCCACTGCACCTGAATAGATTCCTCGTTTAACAGGTTCTAATTCATCAATAATTTCCATTGCGCGTATTTTAGCAGCACCACTGACCGTCCCTGCGGGGAAAGTTGCTCGTAAAACATCAATCGCTGTCATATAAGGCAAAATTTCACCAACAACATTAGAAACAATATGCATAACATGCGAATAACGTTCAACAAACATTTTCTCCGTCAGTCTAACCGTACCCATTTTACTCACACGCCCTACATCATTGCGCCCAAGATCAATGAGCATTAAATGCTCTGCTAATTCTTTTGGATCATTTAATAACTCTTCCTCCATTGCCTTATCATGTGCTTCATCACGACCGCGTTGTCGCGTACCTGCAATAGGACGCACGGTAACTTCATCCCCTTCTAAACGTGCTAATATTTCTGGAGAAGAACCAACGATTTGATACTCATCCAAATTAAGAAAATACATATAGGGGGAAGGATTAAGAGAACGCAAAGCACGGTATAAATCAATAGGGGGGGCTTTAAACGGTATACTAAGACGTTGCGACAACACCACCTGCATAATATCCCCTGCGACAATATAATCTTTCGCCTTTTTAACCGCCTCTTTATAACCTTGTTCACTGAAACCTGAAATAAAATCTGTTTCATGAATGGTTTGTGATATTTTTGCCGCTTGATACCCACGAATCGGTTCGCGCAAAGTACGCTCTAAATAATCCAAACGTTTTTTAGCCTGTTCATATCCATTCGCTTTTGCATGAACGATCAAAAACAGTTTGCCTTTAAGATTATCAAAGACAACCACTTCCTCCGATAGCATCAGTAAAATATCAGCGGTATTAATTGGGTCTTTTTTAATTGGTCTTTGGGCAAGCTTTGGCTCAATATAACGAATAATCTCATAGCCAAAATAACCGACTAATCCACCTGTGAAAAGTGGCATTCCTTCTATTTCAGGTACACTAATTTTCTGCTGATAATCTTCTATCCATGCCAAAGGATCAGCAACGGTTTCAGAACTGATCACCTGATAGTTGTTAATTACCTCAACCTGTTGACCACTGACACGAATAATAGTTTGAGCAGGTAAACCAATAATCGAATAACGCCCCCATTTTTCACCGCCTTGAATGGATTCAAATAAATAACTATAAGGGCCATTGGCTAATTTCAGATAAGTACTAAGAGGGGTATCAAGGTCGGCTAATACTTCTCGCATTAAAGGGACGCGATCAAAACCTCGATTTAAATAATCTTCAAATGCTTCTTTATTCATAAGAACAAACCTGTATAAAAATGTGGAGTCTAAAATTATCTAGACAAAAAGTAAGTAAAAGAAGGGATTGTTTAGCTACACCATCGCCAACTTTGTTTATTATTTTTATACAGGTATTTTTTCATTAAAATTTTCTCTATTACATCCGATTGATTGTTGAGGAAGTTTCAAGTAATGATTATCCCCATATTGCGCTGATTTTTTGTTTCTGATTGGAGTATCTCAAGAGACGCATAGTTGTTCTACGCAACGATTGAGATGATTCAAACAGGGACAAAAGGGTAAGTAAGATTGGTATAATCATTGCTTGGAACTTCCTAAGGTAGCTTATTTTAATATGCCTTGCAATTCTATCATTGAGTCTATCACAGCATCAGGATGATAGTTACGAATATCCTCACCATGATTGTAGCCATAAGACATACAGATAATATCAAAACCTGCAGCACGTGCGGCTTTCACATCAGAGCGAGAATCCCCTAGCATCAAAGAATCTTCAGCTTTAACGCCTAATTCCTTTGCACCGTGTAAAAGTGGTAAAGGATCAGGCTTTTTCTTCTCCAAGGTATCGCCACTAATAATAATTTCGAATTCATCAATAATACCTAAATCTCTTAAAATAGGTAAGGTAAAACGCTCGTCTTTATTAGTAATACACCCCACTTTAAGATCCAATGATTTGAGATAGGCTAGACCTTCTTTAACACCCTCATAAAGCCCACTACGCTTGGCATTATTATCTGCATACAATGCATTGAAAATAGGCATACCTTTTTCAAATAAAGCCGTATCATGTTCAGCATTGAGATCATTTGCAATCGCACGTTCCATTAAACGCACCACGCCGTTACCAACCCATTGACGTACAGCAGGTTCGCCACGAACAGGCAGACCAATTTCTTTCATGGTTTCATCTACACACCATGCAAGATCGGGAACGGAATCAACTAAGGTGCCATCGACATCAATCATAACCAGTTTAGGAGTAAATATTTGACTCATTAAACTTTCGCCGCTGCTAGTTCTTGACGGAATTGAGCAATAATAGTCTCATAATCATTCGCATCCTCTGTATTTCTTGCTCCAAAGATAGCAGAACCTGCAACAAACATATCTGCACCTGCTTCTTTAATTTCGCGGATATTATTAGCCTTTACACCACCATCTACTTCAAGACGTATATCATAGCCAGAATCATCAATTAGTTTACGCACTTGCCTGAGTTTATCCAGTGTTGAAGGGATAAAGCTTTGGCCTCCAAAACCAGGATTCACCGACATCAACATAATTAAGTCAACCTTATCCATCACATATTCTAAAGAATCAAGTGGTGTTGCTGGATTAAAAACTAAACCAGACTTACAACCACACTCACGTACTAGTTGTAAAGAACGATCAATATGTATTGTTGCATCAGGATGGAAAGTAATATAACTTGCTCCCGCATCAGCAAAATCGGGAATAATACGATCAACAGGCTCAACCATAAGATGCACGTCAATCTCAGCTGTCACACCGTGCTTTCGAAGCGCCTCACACACTAATGGTCCAATGGTTAAGTTCGGAACATAATGATTATCCATTACATCAAAATGTACCACATCAGCGCCTGATTTTAATACATTATCCACCTCCTCACCTAAACGTGCGAAGTCAGCGGAAAGAATTGAGGGAGAAATAAAATCTGTTTGTCTAGCCATATTTAGCGACCCTAAGTCATCTGGAAAACTAGGGACTTTACATGAAAAATTGAGAATTTTCATCCAAATCTATTGCTATTAATAATGAGAGGAGTCTTTAACCATCATACATACTTAGCAACAAGATATTTTACCTCTTAGACCTTAACCTAAACTGTGATATTTTCACTATTTTTATTGATTTTTTTAGGCTTCTAATATCAAAATAACTGTTCGGGTATTTCCACCTGCTCTCTTTGTCTAGCTCGTGGTCTTTGCACTGGTTGCCTTCTGACAGGTCTTTGAATTTGTCTTGGTCGCTCTCTTTGCGTTGCTTGTCTTTTACTAGATCGCTGAGTCTGCCTTGACCTTAACCGTTCTCGTTGTGCGGGTTGTCTTCTGATAACTCTTCGAGTCTGTCTTGGTCTTAGCCATGCTCTTTTTTTCGAAGTGTTTTTTTTGTTTTTATGCTGTTTTTTCTTAAGCTTTAAACGTTGTCTTTGTGCTATTTTTCTTTTTTGCAAGCGTTGTTGCCATTTTTTCGTTTGCTTCAGACTTGCTTTTCTAATAGTTTGAGAATGTGAATGTCTTTTTTGTTGTGATTTTGGCTTAATCGCAAAATCTTTTTGTAGAGCAAGTTTTATTACTTCATTCTGGTTTTGATTCTGACCTTTTTCCCTATTAACCACTCTCATATAATTATAATGTTTTGTATAGCTGGGAATTTGTTCTGCGACTAAACTCTCTATAATTGTCTTTGAGGTTGCAAAAGTAGGTCTTGATCCTGTTCTTGCATCTAATTTTATATCAATCAATCCTTCTGGACGTGGAAATTGAGCCACTTTGATATCTTTTAATGCAACTTTCATAAAATCAATCCACACAGGTAAGGCGGCACGGGTTGAAGTTTCACGTTTTCCTAAAGGAGAAACCTGATCAAAGCCAACCCAAACAGTCGTCACTTTTTTAGGAGTAAAGCCACAAAACCAAGCGTCTTTTTGATCATTGGTTGTTCCTGTTTTTCCTGCAATATCGCTACGTTTTAATATTCGTCCTGCACGGGCGGCTGTACCCACTTTAGCAACGCTCTGTAACATGCTAGTGATTTGATAATTAACATGCGGTTTCATAATCCGCTTTGCATAGATCGGTTGTTCTGAAGCTATTTTTTGATTATTTAAACGCGCTTCTGCTAATTTTTGCCTCTCTTTTTCTTTTTCAGTCAATGCAAGGTTTTGACAAGAGGGACAGGCAATTTTAGGCTTCGCTTTAAACAGTAATTGATGATCTTTATCTTCAATTTTACGAATAAAATAATTATCAATTTTATAACCACCATTAGAAAAAGTTGCATAAGCCGTTGCCATTTCTAAAGGTGTGACAGACCCTGTACCAAGAGCAATGGTTAAGTTATGGGGTAAATTTTCTTTTTTAAATCCAAATTTACTCGCATAGTCAATCGCATAACTCACGCCAATTTTTTGCAATAGATGAATAGAGACCAGATTCTTTGATTTAGCTAATGCAACACGCAATCGAGTTAAACCACCAAATTTATGTCCAAAATTTTGTGGATTCCAAGAGCTTCCTTTTAATTTAAACGGTGCATCATTAACAATGCTCGCTGGAGAAGAGCCTTTTGCAAGTGCAGCACTATAAATAAAGGGTTTAAAACTAGAACCCGGTTGACGCTTTGCCTGTACCGCACGATTAAATTTACTGTAAGAAAAATCAAAACCACCTACAATCGCACGAATTGCACCGTCTTGAGGATCAAGAGACACCAAAGCACCTGTTACTCGTGGAATTTGAGTTAGTTGCCATTTCCCTTTACTATTTTTTTGTACTCTAATAATCTCCCCTTTTTTTAATACATCACTAACCTCGCGTATTTTTTTCCCACGTCTATTTTCATTAATATAGCGACGCGCCCAATTGACTTGCGATAAGCTAAGCGTAATTGATTCGAGCTGTTGCTTAATTCGGATAATCGCACGCTTTTTATTGACTTTTAATACCAGTGCAGGGTAAATATCAGCATAGATTTTATATTCTGACAGCTTATCTATAATGGATTCATCAGTAGTGAGCATAGCTAAATCCACCCGATCCTCTGCCCCCCGATAGCCGTGTCGGCGCGAGTATTTAAGTAAATTATTGCGTAATGAGACTAATGCTAATGACTGCTCTTTGCTGTCTAATGTGGTATAAATATTAAGACCGAGCTTATACGCTTCATCACCATAGCGTTTCATTGCCTCTGCTCTGACCATTTCTGCTAGATAGGGAGCATAGGTTTCCGTTTCAGTGCCATGAATTTTAGCAGAAATCTCCTCATTGATTGCTTGAGTATATTGATTTTCATTAATATAGCGTTGCTCCAACATTTTTTGCAAAATATAATCACGTCGCTGTTTCGCACGTCTAGGATTATTAATGGGATTATATTTCGTCGGAGCTTTAGGCAAACCTGCAATCATAGCGCTTTGTGCTAATGTGAGTTGATTCAGTCTTTTGCCATAATAAACCTCAGCGGCTGCCCCAATACCATAAGCATGTTTGCCCAAAAATATCTTATTAAGATACAGTTCTAAAATTTCAGCCTTACTAAAATTATTTTCAATTTTAATCGCCAAAAACATTTCTTTGATTTTTCGAGTTAAAGTACGTTCCGAAGTTAAGAAATAATTACGCGCAAGTTGCATTGTAATCGTACTTGCCCCTTGACTTAGTTGTTTATCTTTCACTGCAACCGAAACAGCACGGGCAATGCTACGCAGGTCAACCCCTTTATGTTGATAAAAACGCGCATCTTCAATTGCAATAAAAGCATTAATCACAGTCGGCGGTATTGCATTAATTTTAACTAGCCGACGACGATATTGCCCAAATTCAGCAATTAATTTATCTTCTCGACTATAGATTCTAATAGGTAATTTTAATTGAATTTTTTGCAATTCTTCAATAGCGGGTAATTGTGGAGTGTAATAGAGATAAGCTCCCGAAATGACCATAATAGCCATGGAAGAAAGAATAACCAACGGTATGACTACCTGTTGGAATAATTTAAGAAAAAAATGTAACATATCTATTTGATTTTTATTTTGAATAGCAAATTATAGTTATAATTTTACCCTATCATAAAAAATACAAATAAACACCATATTTTTGTTTTATTATCAATATAAAGTTTATAAAAATTAAATATTTGATTTGATTTGATTTGATTTGATTTGATTCGCTACACTAATCAAGCTCCTCGCAATGATATGATATTTTGAAGTAAAGATAACAACGTAAAGTGTAAACCAAAAAATACCCGTTGAAAATGATAACATTTTCAACGGGTATTTTTAGAATAGATTGAATTGTATAGATTTTTTCTTTTGCTTGATCTTCCTTATTCATCAACAGAATAAGGAAGATCAAGAATAGTAATAAGCGCCTCTTCATTAGCCGTATCTTGATTTAAACTAAGCTTTCTATCTACTAGGGCGATTTTCAACACTGCTAAAGCCTCTACTTTGCCAACAGGATTTATAACAGTTGTTAATATTTTCCCTGCGTAAACACTCTCTCCTTCAGCATAAATTTTTTGCCCAACCTCGGGAAGTTCACTACTATTAATTTCAATACGGTACATACGACGTTTGTTTTTACCTAAGTATTTTAAACGTGCAACTACTTCTTGTCCTGGATAACAACCTTTTTGAAAATCAATACCGTCTATGACTTGTAAATTCAACATTTGTGGTATCCATGCTGTCGAACTTGCTTGGCAAACAACAGGAAGACCTGCCACAATATTAAGATAATCCCAACCACTATGACTAACAGCTGCGGCACGTACATTGCAATTCTCCCAAAAGTTTTTAGCGTCCTCAAGATCACCAAAAATTTCAAAGCGTGGTACTGTACCTGGGAGACGTAAGATACTTAAACTGTCTTGTTGTAGGGTCTGATTTGCCTTAGCAGGGACATTTTCTTTACCTAGTAGTATTTGTAAATCTTGCTCTGCTCGCTCACCTGCATAACCAAAATGGATTCGACTATCAGAAACATCTTCAATACTGACCTCTGATCTCATCACATACATACGTAGTTTTTTGATAATCAATTCAACTAGATCAGCAGAAAGGGTTAGATAATAGTTATTATCACGTTTGAAAATACGAAAATTAGCAATAACCCGACCTTTATGAGTACACCATGCGCTAAGTTGATGGGTGTTTTCTGTGACACGAGAAATATCATTAGTCAATTGATTTTGGAGAAAATCTTCCGCATCCTTACCGTGAATTTTAATAATACCACGACCTGATAAATCCGATAAAACAGATCCTTGTGGGGGAATACGGCGTTCACGACTAGGATTGCCAAAAGAAACGAGTTCATCCCCTTCAAATTCTGCGCCATTATCAATAAGAAATTTTTTCCAATTTGCTTTCATGGTATTTTTCCTGTTTTTTTTATTTTAATTGCTAAATTTAAGGAGTTCAAACTTTAGTGTCATTAGGAAGTTTCAAGTAATGAATTCACCCATATTGCGCTGATTTTTTGTTCCTGATTAGAGTATCTCAAGAGGCGCATAGTTGTTCTACACAACAATTGAGATGATTCAAACAGGGACAAAAGAGCAACCAAGATTGGTAAATTCATGGCTTAGAACTTCCTTAATGACATTAAGCTAAAGTTTGGATTCCTGTAGGAAAGTTAATACTTAATAAATAACAAGTGAGATTATTATTTTGCTACTTCTGTCTTTTCTTCTGCTTTCTTTTCTTCTACTTTCTTTTCTGTCTTTTCTTCTGCTTTCTTTTCTATTTTCTCTTCTGATTTCTTTTTTTCTGGAAGGGTAATTTTTATATCAGCAGCTGCTTTAATACTATCCATATAAGCCAACATTTTCTTTTGTGATAATTTACGCTCTAGCTTTGATTTTAGTGCCTTTAAGTCAGGTAGTTTTGCATCACGAGAGTCTTCTAGCTTAATAACATGCCAGCCAAATTGAGTTTTTACTGGCTCCTTAGTAATCTCACCCTTTTTCATTGCTTTTACTGCGGTTGCAAAGGCTGGAACCATCGTTTCTGCTTTAAACCAACCTAGACTTCCACCGTTTGAAGCAGAAGGTCCTATTGATTTTTCTTTAGCCACCTTGGCAAAATCAGCCCCGTCTGTAATTTCTTTGATAACCGCTTTAGCTGCCTCTTCCGTCTTTAATAAAATATGGCGCGCATTGAATTCTGTAGAGGCTAATTTTTTAATAGTATCATTGTATTCTGCTTTGATTTCATCCTCAGAAATTTTAAAAGACTTAACTTTCTCTTTTGTCCATGTGGTTAAAAGAACATTACGAGTAAAATCAGCAATTTTTTTCTTTATTTCATCACGAGATAAAATATCAGTTTTCCTAGCAGTTTGAAGTGCCAACTCGGTTGCCACTAAATCGTCTAATGCTTCTTCGATTTTAACCTTTGCCCCACTCGATGATCTTTGGATGACTTGTAGATAACCATCTAAAGCACTTCGCATAATTTTATCACCATTAACTGTTGCCACCACAGTATCTACTTTTTTAGCAGCTTCTACCTTTTTCTCTTCTGCTTGAGCAACATTAATTGCAAATCCTAAGCTCAATAGCGCTGTCGCAAGTAATGGTTTTTTTATTGATTTATTCATTTTAGTTGTAAATTGCATTGTTTTTTCTCTAATATTATTAAGGTAGTACTTTCTTAAAAGGTTTAATTGTCACCTGTGCATAAACACCTGCTTCAATATAAGGATCGGCATCTGCCCAGATTTTTGCTTCTGATAACGAACTAAATTCAGCCACAATAAGGCTACCAGAAAAGCCATTAGTTCCAGGATCTTCGCTATCAATAGATGGGTGCGGTCCTGCAAGAATCAAGCGCCCTTGTGCTTTTAACTGTTGTAGGCGTTCAATATGAGCAGGACGTGCGGCAAGTCGCTTTTCTAGACTCTCTTCAATATCTTCAGCCATAATGGCATATAACATCTTATTTTTTTACCTCTATTTCTTCAGCATGTCGGCTGATATAAATACCTTGACCAATCATAAAAACCAAAGTCAGTCCTAAAATACCAAACATTTTGAAATTAACCCAAGCATCAAGATTATTCATTTGTTTAGCGTAGATTTCATAAACAATTAAGTTTAATGCGCCGACAATAATAAAAAATATTCCCCATGACAAATTAACCTTTTTCCATACTTGCTTGGGAACACTGATAGCATGAGACATCATGCGTTCAATCAATGTTTTTTCGCCAATAAAAAAGCTACCTAAAATGACACTCGCAAAGATCCAGTTAAAAATAGTCACTTTCCATGCAATATAATCGGGATTCTTTAGCATTAATGTCAGCGTGCCAAAGATAAGTAGAATCACAAGTGAAATCAGATGCATTTTTTCCAGTCGGTGATAAAAAAGCCAGTGAAAAATATTCTGTAAGACCGTTGCAATAATAATAACTAACGTCGCCATGAAAATAGCATCTTTGCTATTGTCAACGCTTAATTCTACAAAGGGTAGCTGATTTGCGATTTGAATCACGCTCTCAGGCAGGCTTTCATAAAATTTATACGTTAAAAAGAAAAATAAAACAGGAAAAAAATCAAAAAATGCTTTCATAGTGAAATAAAATATTAATATTTTAAGGGAGCAGTTAGCGCTCTTCGTGGTAGAATCGCGCATTTTACACCGTTGACCATCCAATGAGCCAGTATTTTCAAATTCACCCAAAAAATCCACAGTTTAGACTCATCAAACAAGCTGTTACTATCATTAACCAAGGTGGTGTTATTATCTACCCTACTGACTCTAGTTACGCTATTGGCTGTCGTTTAGATGAAAAAAAAGCCGCCGAACGTATTAGGCGTATCAGAAAGGTGGATAAAAATCATAACTTCACTCTTGTTTGCAGTGATCTTTCTGAAATTTCACAATACGCAATCGTTGATAATATTAATTATCGTTTAATTAAATCAGTTACCCCAGGTGCTTATACCTTTGTATTAAAGGCAAGCCGAGAAGTACCAAAACGGATTCAAAACCCAAAACGTAAAACCATTGGTATTCGTGTTCCTGATAATTTTGTCACGCAAGCCTTATTAGATGAACTAGGGCAACCAATTATGTCAAGCACTTTAATATTACCCGATGATGATTTACCGATGACAGATCCTTATAAAATCCGTTTAGTACTAGAGCAACAGGTAGATTTAATTATTGATGGTGGTTATAGCGGACATAATCCCACCACAGTGATTGATTTAATGGAAGATCCCCCTAAAATATTACGTCAAGGGCAAGGTGATATTGACTGGTTAGGAGTACACTAAAATATGGATATGGATTTCGAGAGAATTATTTACAATATTGCCGTATGGGCAATTCCGGTTTTATTTGCGATTACTCTACATGAAGTCGCACATGGCTGGATGGCAAATAAATTGGGGGATGGTACGGCGCGAATGTTGGGACGCTTATCCTTAAATCCAATAAAGCATATTGACCCATTTGGCACTGTTTTATTACCTGTTCTGCTTATACTCATGAATAGCCCAATTATTTTTGGTGCAGCAAAACCTGTTCCTGTGGATATGAGAAACTTCAAAAACCCACGCCGTGGTATGGCCATTGTTGCACTAGCTGGCCCTCTAGCAAATATTATAATGGCCCTTTTTTGGGTTGCAATCTTTTCTATAAGCCCGTTATTGATTGCTAATGAAGCTATTTTAGAAGGCATAGTGCGAATGGCATTGGCAGGCATTTTAATTAATCTGGTTTTATTCACCTTTAATTTAATTCCTATTCCTCCATTAGATGGCGGTCGTATCCTTGCCGCTTTCGTTCCCCCTAACGTTTCAGATATGCTCGATAAAATAGAGCCTTTTGGTTTTTTTATCGTTATTGGTCTCGTTCTTTTAGGCGCATTTGAACCAATAATTAATTTTTCAATCGGTATATTTTCCAATCTCGTTGATATTGATCAGCGTTTATTTTACATACTTTTCTCATGATTTCTAATTCAAAAAAAAACCAACGTGTTGTTTCAGGTATGCGCTCAACAGGCGCATTGCATTTAGGCCATTATCATGGCGTATTAAAAAACTGGGTTGAAATGCAACACCAGCATGAATGCTTCTTTTTTGCTGCTGATTGGCACGCACTCACCACACATTACAAAGACCCCTCTCAAGTTCCTCAGCATGTAATTGAAATGGTGGTAGATTGGTTAGCCGCAGGGATTGACCCTAGCTCTGCTACTATCTTTTTGCAATCCCAAGTACCAGAACATGCAGAGCTTTATCTTTTATTATCGATGTTAACACCCGTTAGTTGGTTAGAGCGTGTCCCCACTTATAAAGATCAGCAAGAGAAATTGAAAGCACACGATCTATCAACCATGGGATTTTTAGGTTATCCCTTATTGCAAGCGGCTGATATTCTGATTTATAAAGCAGATTTAGTGCCTGTAGGTGAAGATCAAGTCTCCCATATTGAATTAACCCGAGAAGTCGCACGTCGCTTTAATTTTACTTATGGTAAAGAACCAGATTTTGAGGAACAAGCAGAACAAGCAATTCGAAAATTAGGGAAGAAAAATGGCAAAAAATACCGAAGCTATCACCGCGCCTATCAAGAGCAAGGTGATAAAGAAGCGATACTAAAAGGAAAAGCTTTTTTAGCATCACAACAAAATATCTCTGTTGCTGATCGTGAACGCTTGCTCGGTTATCTTGAAGGAATTAGTAAAATTATCCTCCCTGAGCCAGATTCTATTTTAACCAAAGCATCAAAAATGCCCGGTTTAGACGGGCAGAAAATGTCCAAATCCTATGGTAATACTATTCCTTTGCGTAGCTCTCCTGATGCTATTGATAAAGGTATTCGCAAAATGCCAACCGACCCTGCACGGATGCGTTTAAGCGATACAGGTAATCCAGAAAAATGCCCTGTATGGCAATTGCATCTTGTTTATTCCGATGATTCAAGGCAAGAATGGGTACAACAAGGCTGTCGTACTGCCAATATCGGTTGTTTGGACTGCAAAATGCATATTATTGAAGCAGTACAAACAGAATTAGAGCCAATGCGAGAACGTGCTAAGGTCTTTGAAAAAGACCCACAAGCTGTTAGAAAAATCATTATTGAAGGCAGTGAAAAAGCGCGTGAACAAGCACGCCAGACACTAGATGATGTGGTGAAAGCAATGCGCTTTTCCGACTTTTAAGGTTCGATGATCAATTCCGATTTATATACTCAGCCTCGCCAAGATAATACCCCCTTTGCCATTGTGGATGGCGAGCCTATTTCGGATCTTCCCGAAGATTTATATATTCCTCCTGATGCGCTAGAAGTCTTTCTTGAAACCTTTGAAGGCCCTTTAGATTTATTGCTCTACCTGATTCGTAAACAAAATCTCGATATTCTAAATATCCCCATTGCAGAGATTACACAACAATATATGGATTATGTTGAGCTAATGCATCATATTAATCTGGATTTAGCCGCAGAATATCTCGTAATGGCCGCTTTGCTCGCTGAAATAAAATCACGCATATTATTACCACAGCATGAAGAAGTAGAGAATGAAGAAGATCCTCGTGCTGAATTAGTGCGCCGCTTACAAGAATATGAACGTTTTAAGCAAGCTGCCTCAGATATTAATGAACTACCCCGTCAAAAACGTGATTATTTCCCATCAAATGTTAACGCTATTCGTCAACAAGCACAAAAAGTCTATCCTGAGGTTGATCTAAAAGAGATTGTACTGGCTTTTCAAGCCATTCTAAAACGGGTAGATTTACAAACCAGTCATCAGATTCAACGCGAATCACTTTCCGTTAGAGAACGCATGTCACAAATATTATCAAAGCTAAAAGGGGATGACTTTATTGAATTTCAAACCCTATTTCATTTAAAAGAAGGACGCTTAGGTGTGGTCGTGAGTTTTTTAGCAATACTTGAATTACTAAAAGAACAGGCAATTGATATGGTGCAAGCAGAAGCTTATGCACCTATCTATGTAAAGAGCATTACACCAATCATAGAACCCAAGCGGGATCTATAATTTATATTTCTTGAGCTGTACCATTTTGTTTAATCGGAGTATCAGGCAAGGCTTTCTCTAGCTCTTGCTGTAATTCTTTCGCCCCCTCTTCTAAACCTTTACTAATTTCTTTCATTGACTCAGAGAAGGATTGATCTAATTCATTGATTCCTTGTTGCATCATATTATTTAATTGGTCAAATACATTATTGACGGTGTGTTTAATCACAGAACCTAATGATTTTTTAACATCAATTCGCCAACCATGTTCTGTTTTTACTAAAACAGTACGCCCCGGAATGCGTATGCTTTTTTTGTTCTGCCCCTTGGTATGCAATATAACCCCAA